>DFDY01000129.1 GCA_002368955.1 Bacteroidales bacterium UBA3816 | reverse complement strand
ACTGATTCTTGCTCGTATTTTTCAATGTGGCGTGTCTTCGACACGCTGAGTAGTAGGGGTTTCGCTATCCCCACACTGCGCTCCCGTTGGTCGCTTAGTATGGGGTTTCTGCGAGACGTTGCTAGGTCTCGGCAAAGCAAGCAAGCTTTCTTTGCGCTCAACCTTTCGCAACGTTATTGAGATTCAGCCTCTTCGAGACTGCTAAAAATCAGTCTTTTATCAAACCAGAGCCATTATTTATCCAGATGGTGAAATAAAATGGCTTTTGGAGCGACAAAATAAAAGGGCAAATGAATGTGCGCAGGGCACAATGTAATTGTGCAGTGGTGTCTATGTGAAGCTGTAGATGGCTGTGTGTGGGGAGGTTGTAAGTTTCATTTTGCCATTTGGATTTTTTTTCGTACTTTTGCACTTTATTTATGAAGAAATATATTTGTTTTGTAATATTAATTCTGATGACGGCGGCAGGCACGGGATCCTACGCCCAAGACCGGCCCAATGCCAAGCAGAATAAGTCTATTAAGCCCAAAGTCTCCTCCAGCGCAGGGGGTGGAAGCCAGATTAAGTACAACAAGCTAGTGAAAACCAAGGACCCCGAGGACCCATACTCGGGGGTGCGCATCGACAATTTTGCGCAGAAGAAACCTAAACGCAAAGCGGTGGACAACGACACAGTGGACGTGGCCGACGACGTGGAAACCAAGTCATCGTCGAGCAACGATTATTATTTTTACGACCAGAACGAGCAGGAGCTTGAAGAGCGCGAGAACGCCTTCTATGATGCGCCCGGAGTGCCCCTCACACAGCGTCCGAAGAAAGGCGAGCGCCCAGGCCAGCCCGAGGAGGTCGACGAGGACGACAACACCGATTTGGTGCGCGGACTGCCAGGCTTCGCTATGACCAATCAGGACGACCCGGGAGCAGAAAGCGAAGATGAAATACTCTATGCCGGCGATTCGGCCTCGGTGCATTCGGAGAAAGTCGATGTGTCGCTGATGGAACCGGTGACTCTCTCGTTGGTTGACCCCGAGCTCGGCAAACGCTTTGTCTTTCCCACCCCGCAGAAAGCCGTGCCGTCATCCCATTTCGGCCCCCGCCGCCGTCGGTTCCATTACGGTCTGGACTTGGCCCTGCCGACAGGCGAACCCATCTACGCCGCCTTTGACGGCGTGGTGCGATTCTCAAAGTACAACAGGTCCTACGGCCATCTGGTGGTGATCCGTCACGACAACGGGCTGGAGACCTATTATGCCCATCTGTCGAAGCGCCATGTGGCTCCCGGCATGCACGTGAAGGCAGGCGACATCATCGGCCTTTGTGGCAATACGGGTCGCAGCCGCGGCTCGCACCTGCATTTCGAAATCCGCTATAAAGGCAACGCCATGAATCCCGAGAACGTAATCAGCACCGATACCCGCGATCTGATTTCACCCACGCTGACACTCACACACAGCTCCTTCCGCAAGGTGGCCAAACGGGGCTCGGAAAACGTGGGCAAACAGACGTCGCGCCGCTCGGGCAACTATAGCAGCGACGGCAAGTACTACAAAGTGCGCACCGGCGACACCCTCAGCCGCATCGCCAAACGCAACGGCACCACCATCAGCAAACTGTGCAAGCTGAATGGTCTGAAAGAAACAGCGGTCATACGTCCGGGTCAAAAACTTAGAATACGCTGACATGCGACTGGATATCCTCACATTATTCCCCAACATGATGTCTATGTTCTTTGAGGAATCTATCCTCAAACGGGCACAGAAGAAAGGACTGGTAGAAGTGGTCATGCACGACCTTCACCAATACTCCCTGACACGCTATGGCAGCGTGGACGACTACCCCTACGGGGGCGGCGCGGGCATGGTGATGGCGGTAGAGCCGCTGGCCAACTGCATCGAAGGCCTGCAGGCCCAACGCCACTACGACGAGGTGATCTATACCGCCCCCGACGGCGAGATGTTTTCCCAACCCATGGCCAACACCCTTTCGCTACGACAGAACCTGATCATACTGTGCGGCCACTATAAAGGAGTGGACGAACGCGTGAGAGAACATTTTGTGACCAAGGAGATCTCCATCGGCAACTACGTGCTCACCGGCGGCGAGCTAGCGGCCGCCGTGATTGCCGACGCGGTGGTGAGGCTTATCCCGGGAGTCATAGGCGACGAGCAGTCGGCCCTGGGCGACTCGTTCCAGGACGGCCTGGTGGCACCGCCCGAGTATACGCGCCCACCCGAGTTCCGCGGATGGAAAGTGCCGCAGGTACTGCTCAGCGGCAACCACGCTAAGATTGAACAGTGGCGCTACGAGCAGGCTGTGCAACGCACCAAGGAACGCCGGCCCGAATTCAAAATCGAGGACTGAGAGCCACCATCCTCCCATAGCTGTTTCCTGCCACATCTATTGTAATTTATGAGGGTAACTATATACATTTTTACATAGAAAAATTTTGTCATGTGTAAAATTATTCGTATCTTTGCATTAATAAATAGATACGAGTATGGACGTAACTAACTTCAAATCAGTTGTTGAACTTTTGGACACATTCAAGGATGAGCAAAGCTGCATTGAACATCTTGAGTGGTTGCGTTGGGATGGCAATGTTGTAAGCCCTTTCGACCCGACTTCGGTTGTTTATAAGTGCAAGAACAATCGTTACCGCTGCAAAAACACAGGAAAGTATTTCAACGTCAAAACCAACACTCTTTTTGACAACACGAAGATTCCTCTTCGCAAATGGTTTGTTGCCATATATCTTGTCACTTCTCACAAGAAAGGCATATCTTCACTTCAGTTGAGTCGTGATATAGACGTTACTCAAAAGACAGCATGGTTCATGCTCCATCGTATCAGATAGTGCTTCGGTATTGAGAACAACAACGACCTCAACAATACCGTTGAATTAGACGAAACCTATGTAGGTGGCAAGAATAAGAATCGCCATGCCGACAAAAAGGTTGGGCACTCGCAAGGAAGAAGCGGACAAGACAAGACTCCTGTGTTTGGAATGGTTGAGCGCAAGGGCAAACTGAACGCTATGGTGGTAAAAGACACTTCTTCCGAAACACTGACCGCAGAAGTGGTAAGATTTGTCAAGCAAGCCATCATCTATACTGATGAGTGGCGCGGCTACAACTCTCTCAAGCAACTCTTCCAACACGAAATAGTCAAGCACAAAGAATACGAATATGTGAGAGATAATGTCTACACAAATACTATAGAGGGCTTTTGGTCGTTATTAAAGCGTGGTGTGATAGGAATATACCACAATATTTCAAAGCCGCACTTACAAAAGTATGTAGACGAGTTTGTGTACAGATACAACACTCGCGACTATACAGAGTGTGGTAGATTCAACTTCCTATTACAGAACACCGAGCATAGATTAACGTATAAACAATTGATATATGGTTAAAACAGTTACAATAAATGTAAGGGGGACAAATATAGCCGTCACAAAGATTAACGAAGATGACTATATTAGTTTAACCGATATGGTAAAAAACGAAGAAGGAGAAGACCATATCAGAAACTGGATGCGTAATAAAAACACGATAGAGTTTCTGGGTATATGGGAAAAATTAAACAATCCGGAATTTAAAGGTGTCGAATTCGACACCTTTTTGAAAGAAGCCGGATTAAATAGGTTTAATATGACTCCGCGTAAATGGATTGACACCACTGGTGCTATTGGTATAGTGTCGAAGTCAGGACGGAATGGAGGAACATACGCTCACAAGGACATAGCATTTGAGTTTGGTGCGTGGATAAGTCCTATTTTTAAATTATACCTCATAAAAGAGTTTCAAAGACTCAAAGAAGAGGAACAAAAGAATGTCAAAAGTGCAGAGTGGCTGTTTCACCGATTTTCTGCAAAAGCGAACTATACCATTCAAACTGATGCCATTCAGCAGCATATTATACCAACAGTAAATCTGCCAAAAGAAAAACTTGGAATAGTATATGCAAGTGAAGCAGAGTTAATCAATTATGGAACACTTGGTTATACGGCAAAACAATGGGAGAAAGAGAATCCCCAACTTGTTTTATCCGGTAAGAATTTGAGAGACTACCTCTCTGTGGAAGAACTGATAGTGTTGGATAATATGCAAAGTTTCAATTCCTACCTAATCAGTCAGCACATTCCGCAAGAAGAAAGGCTAAAAAGAGTTCAAGATGAAGCAAAAAGGCAGTTGAACGCAATAAAACAAAGCCGTACAATCCAAAACATACATAAGGAAGAAACGAAGCACCTTCCTACTTCGCTCGATGGAAGTTTGAAAAAAGCATTGGATTACAACCCCAACGAAGAGAAAGAGCCGTCGAAATGACGGCTCTTTAATTAGTCTTTGAAAAGACCACCTTTGCCACTACCTCCAAGATATTTTGCTCCGTCAGCAAGCAGAACCAATAGAATAATCAATGTCATCATACTGCATAACTTTTTTAAGGTTCTGAACTGCCAGACGGACTGCTGCCTGTTATTTCTACTTGTGTGTTTCCACCTATACTCAGATAGAATACCTTTTGAATCCACCTCACCGCAGACTGTGAAGAAGTTGTACTTCTTACATTGAAAGCAACTTTTACCTTGACAGAGTTTTTAGTGGCTGTGTACTGTCTGTGTATCACCTCTTGTGAAGATACATTGAAACGATAGGTTTCCAATGGCTCATTTTGGTTGCTGTACTCAATAACAAGACATTCAATACTGACGGTCGATGGGACGGTTATGTCGTGAACATACACATCATACGTCGTTGTTGCTTGTTGTTGACCACCGCTTCCTGAATAGCCATTTTCTTTTTCACATCCGACAAATAAGACTGCCGCCGATGCAAAAAGCAACATCATTAATCGTCTTACATTCATAATTTCATTCCCTTGTCCGTGTCGGGCGCAACTTTTAACTGCCCCAGCACCAATAGACAGTGGTTTTTATATCAAAGAAGAAGCGTGGCCTGTTTACGCCACTTCTCTGATAGAGGTCGTGAGAATTACCTTGAATGCAGAAATGGATACCAGTCCACGCTATATACACGCGCGAACCGCCATACCAACCTTGCATTCTCATAGAAATTTCTCACGTTCCTATCAGCAAGTCGAGCATAACGCTTCGTTATTAACATTTTATGGTTTACCAACTCTTCGTAAACCGACTGCAAAGATACAACATTTCTTTCAAATGCGAAAAACTTTTTTCACAACGCAATAAAAAAGACTACAATTCGTTATAGAATGTAGACACTAAAATCAAGTGTAAAGAAATATATAGTTACCTTTATGAGTTTAAAAATTTTGAACTCATCTTATCATGGATTTAATAGTAATGGTCAGCACTGTAAAGAAGTGCCTATTGTAATGAAATGAATTGTATATCAATTAAACTCAAATCGGTCATTAGAAACTGTGCCTCTCGGTTTTCTAATGGCCGATTAGGGTTAAAAGGTCCAGTAAACTGCCAAAATGCCAATGCCAAAATGCCGAATTGGTTCTAACAGGTACGGAAGCTCTCTTTAGGATGGAGGGCTTTTTTTGTTTAAATGATTGTCCGCAATTGGCACATAGGCAAGGTCGTTTCATTCTCCGTGGCACTTCGAAATTGAGAATGAAGAAAGGAGAAGGGAGAATTATCCAGATGCGGAAGCAAATTCTCAATTCTCAATTCTCAGAGGCTTCTAGAAACAAATGCGGATAGTCTTTTTAAACTATAAAGTAAAAACTAAAAACTAAAAAGTTTATTGGCATAGCATTTGTCCAATCCTTTTTAGTTTTTACCTTTTACTTTTAAAAAAATCTCCATTTTCAATTCTCAACTCTCAACTCTCATCCCCGCCCATCCTTTTAGTTTTTAGTTTTTATCTTTTACCTAAAGGTGGGGGGCTTCTTCGGGCGGTCTGCATCTTTTTTGAAAAAAGTCTCTTTCTCTGAGAAAAAATTTGTATTTTTGCAGAATGATATGATGGTTTGTTTTGATGTTTTGCCTCTGCAAAATTATAATAGTTAGTTTATTATGCAGGCCTTCGTGTCGCTTTTTTATTAACAAAAATAATTTGTCAGTCTTTAGTAGTATTATTCATGAACGAATTTGAGAAATATGCCACCAGGCATTGTGGCATCAGCAGCACGACATATGCCAAGTATACTTCGGCCATTAACAATTCATTGACTCCCTATATTGTGGAGGAGCGCCAGCTGAATGTGGCCCAGATGGATGTCTTCAGCCGTTTGATGATGGACCGCATCATCTTCCTGGGAACCGCCATCGACGACTACACGGCCGATGTCATTCAGGCGCAGTTGCTTTTCCTTGAGAGCATCGACAGCACCAAGGATATATCCATCTATTTGAATTCGCCGGGAGGGTCGGTCTATGCCGGTCTGGGCATTTACGACACGATGCAGTATATACGCCCTAAGGTTTCGACCATCTGCACGGGTTTGGCCGCCTCGATGGCCAGTGTGCTCCTGTGTGCGGGCGAGAAGGGGATGCGCTGTGCGCTGCCTCACAGCCGCGTGATGATTCACCAGCCCATGGGGGGTGCCGAAGGGCAGGCCAGCGATATGGAGATTACTGTTCGCGAGATTCAGAAACTCAAGAAAGAGCTCTATGAGATTATCGCTAAGCATAGTGGTCAGCCCTATGAAAAGGTATATGAGGACAGCGACCGCGACCATTGGCTGACCGCCGAGGAGGCCAAGGCATACGGCATGATTGACGAGATCCTGGTCAACAAAAACTAGCCAAGCCATGCTGGTGAAGATTATCAACCGCTCGCACCATCCACTCCCCAAGTACGAAACGGCGCAGTCGGCGGGTTTGGACCTGAAAGCCTATCTGCCCGACGGCCCCGTGACGTTGCGCCCGCTGGAGCGTGGATTGGTGAAGACGGGCCTTTTCATAGAGCTGCCTGCGGGTTACGAGGCCCAGGTGCGCCCCCGTAGCGGGCTGGCTTTGAAAAAGGGTGTGACTGTGCTCAATTCCCCCGGCACCATCGATGCCGACTATAGGGGCGAGATTTGCGTGATTCTGATTAACCTCTCACAGGATGTTTTTGTGATTAACGACGGCGAGCGCATCGCACAGATGGTGGTGGCCCGACACGAACAGGCCGAACTGGTGGAGGTGGAAGAACTGAGCGACACCGAGCGCGGTGCTGGCGGCTTTGGCCACACTGGAAGTAATTGATGAGACGATACAGTCTGATACTGCTGTTCTTGCTGCTGGCTGTAGGCTGCAAGGCTCAGCCGTCACCATCGCCACAGCCCGAGCGTCTGCGGGTGGGTGCAGAGGTGATGTTGTCGATGGAGTATGCTATTTTCCCTCCTACGAAGGTGGCCGTAGTGGCCAACCAGACTTCGTTGGTGGGCGAAACCCACTTGGTGGACACCTTGTTGCGCAGTGGGGTAGAGGTGGTGAGGATTTTCTGTCCCGAGCATGGTTTCCGTGGCACGGCTGCCGCCGGAGCCAAGGTCGGCAACAGTGTCGACGAGGCTACGGGGCTGCCCATTGTCTCACTCTATGGCCAGCATAACAAGCCCACGGAGGAGGATTTGCGGGATGTGGACGTGGTTATATTCGACCTGCAAGATGTGGGTTGCCGATTCTATACCTATCTCTCTACGTTGCACTATGTGATGGAAGCCTGTGCAGAAAATGAGAAACCCCTGCTGGTGCTGGACCGTCCCAATCCCAACGGGCATTATGTCGACGGGCCAGTGCTCGACACGGCGCATTACCGCAGTTTTGTGGGTATGCATCCTGTACCTATTGTTTACGGTATGACCATAGGCGAATATGCCCGCATGGTCAATGGCGAGGAATGGTTGAAAGGTGGGGTGCAATGTCGTATGAATGTGGTGCCGATGGAGGGCTACAGGCGCGACAGCGTGTATGAACTGCCGGTGCCCCCATCGCCTAATTTGCGCAATGCCCATGCCGTTGCGCTCTATCCGAGTCTGTGTCTCTTTGAGGGGACCAATGTCAGTGTCGGCCGTGGCACGGAGAGCCCCTTCGAGTTGATTGGCACGCCCAAGAGCAAAACTTGGGACACCAGTGCTTTTTATTCCAAGTATCATGTCCCGGCAATTGTCTTTACTCCTAAGGGGGGCAAGAGGTGTTATGGCATGGACCTGCGCAGGATGGAGCCTCCGGCACGGTTCGATCTTACGTGGCTTATGCTTATGCATAGTCTCACTCCCAAGGGTTATTTCTTTCTGAAGAACAATTTCTTCGAGAAGCTGGCCGGCACGGCCGACCTCCGTCGGCAATTGGAAGAGGGCGTGCGGGAGGAGGAGATCCGTGCCTCGTGGCAGGCGGGTCTGGAACAATTCATGCAGGTGCGCAGCCGTTATCTCATGTACGATTAGGTTTGTGCCGTTGGCATAAATAATTTTTCTATATGTCAAAAAAAATGTGTAATTTAGCGCATTGATTGTGTGCGTTGTGGCTGATTTTTTTTCGGCGCAATGTACTAATAATGGCATAATTACGTTATAGGAATAAAATATCTATATATACATGAAAACGATAAAAAAAGGACTTGCACTACTGATTGTAGCCATTCTTTTTGCCGGTACGGCCGCAGCACAGACCAGCGTTGCTGCCACCGCTGACCAGCAGTTTCAAAACAAGCAGTATATCCTGGCCTTGGAGAGTTACCAGAAAGCCTACGACCGCGTGGGGAGCAACAAGGCTGAGAAGAACCGCATCTATTTCCAGATGGGCGAATGCTACCGTCTGATGTACAATTATCCCAAGGCTCAGCACACTTACCGCCGCCTGATTCAGGCCGGCTACTACACCGTGGAGCCAAAGATTTACTACTATATGGCCGAGATGTGCCGTTTCAACGGCGAGTTTGACGATGCCGACGGCTACTACGACAAATTCCTCCAGCTGGTACCGGGCGACAAACTGGCCCTCTCGCGCAAGAAATCGCTTATTGACGTCACCCGTTGGGCTGCCGACCGCAGCCGCCACGTCATCACCAAGCTGGTCGACTGGAATACAGACTATAACGATTGGTCGCTCCGCTTCATGGGCGACGATACCAACACGCTGGTCTTCACCTCTTCGCGCTATGGCATGGAAGAGGAGGGACAGGACGTGTGGACCGGTCAGAATTTCTCGTCGTTCTACACCGTCTACAAGGACCGCAACGAGCGTTGGACCGATGTGCCCACTCCTTTTGACCAGTCTGGCAAAATCAACACTTCGAACAACGAAGGTGAGGCCTGTTTCTCGCCCGACGGCATGACTATTTATTTTACCCGTTGCGACATTGTGGAACACGAGAGCCACGGCTGCGCTATCTATACTTCTACCAAGGCTGCTGCCGTTGACAAGAAGAAAAAGACCGCCAAGAAGTCCAAGGCCAGCACTTCCAAGAAGTCTTCGAAGAAGGGCAAGGACAAAGAGGACGACAAGGACAGCAAGGACAGCAAGGACAGTAAGAAAGGCAAGAAGGGCAAAAATGCCAAGGACGAAACTCCTGAAGAGGAGGAACTGGCTCCCGGCGAATGGGCCACACCTGTCAAGATTGACCTTGGCGACACCAATTATAACTACCTCTACCCCGCCATTTCTTCCGACGGCCTCACCCTTTATTTCTGCTCCGACATGCCGGGCGGAGAGGGTGACTACGACATCTGGAAGAGCACCCGCGCTTCCCTGGCCGACGATTTTGGCAAGCCGGTGAATTTGGGCACTCCGGTCAATACTCCCGGCCGTGAGGCATTCCCCGTCTTGCGTGGCGACTCCACCATGTATTTCTCCTCCAACGGTCTTCCCGGTATCGGTGGCTACGACCTCTTCAAGACCACCATCGGCAAGCGAATCTGCTCCAAACCCCAGAACCTTGGTGTCCCCATCAACTCTTCCTACGACGAGGTGTCGATCATCTATTATCCCGAAAATGAGGACAACCCCATGCTGGAGCGCGGCTACTTCTCTTCCAACCGCCCCTTTGAAGACCCCCTCAACAAGAATACTGACAAGAAGGGCAAGAAGATCCCTCTGCCCACCATGAACCTTTTCTCCTTCCAGCTGCCCCCGCTGCTCTATACCATCGAAGGCACTGTGCGCGACGAGAAATCCATGCAGCTTATCAAAGGCGCCAAGGTCAAGATTGTGGGCTCCGACGGCTCCGAAGCCGAGACCTATACCGACAAGAAAGGCCACTATAAGTTCAACAGCAGCCAAGTCCATGGCCAGGTGGTCTACAAGATGTACCTCTCCAAGGTTGACTATTTCAGCCTTGAGGGCTCTGAGAGCACCAAGGGCTACACTGTCGACAAAGACATTGTCCACGACTACCGCATGGAGCCGGTGCCCCAGCAGCCTGTGGTCCTGCCCGAAATCCGTTATGACCTCAGCAAGTGGGATATTAAAGAGGAGTTCATGGACTCCCTTATGGACCTCTATCTCGTGATGGTCAACAACCCCAGCATTGTGGTGGAAATCCGTGCCCATACCGACTGCCGTCCCTATCTGGGCCTCACCAACGACACCCTCTCGCAGCGCCGTGCCCAGAGCGTGGTGGACTATCTTGCCAGCCGAGGCATCGAGCGTGACCGCATGGTGGCCAAAGGCTATGGCGAACGTGTGCCCCGCACCCTCGACCGTGATGTCTACATCGAAGTGGGAGGTAAACCCTACATCTTCTCAGCCGGCACCACGCTCGACTGCGACTATATTGCCGACCTTCCCACTCCCGAACACCAGGAAGCCGCCCACCAGCTCAACCGCCGCATTGAGTTCCTCGTGCTCCGTACCGACTATGTCCGCAAAAACGTTGTCAACTCCTTGGCCGACTCCACCATTGCCAAGCAGAACGAGGATGGCACCTATATCGACCTGGTCAACGCCCCGGTCGACTCCAACTTCCGCGACGTGGCCGTCATTGTCCATGACGAAGCCACCATCCCCGTCACCATGATCAACACCCAGAAAGGTGAGGTGCAGGCCATCATCAACGGTCAGCAGGTGCCCATGCTCATCGATGAGCGCTTCAAAGAACCCATTGCTATCTCCTGGGAGGAGGCCATGAACATGCTCTATCAGCGTCGCATCAATAAGGAAGACTTCCCCGACCGCGACAATGCTTTCGACCCCGAAGGCAACATCCTCGACAAAGCCAAACTGGTCTTTAAGGAAATCCAAATAGGACAGCACCACCAGTATAATGTGGAGGTCATTGTGGTCAAAGGCATCGACTATAAGTTCATCATCAACCGTTCTGCCTTGGCCGACTTCGGCGAGTACGAATTTGACAAGCAGCTCGGCAAACTCTATTTCTTTGACGACTAAACTGATCACCATCACCGGACCCACTGCTTGTGGCAAGACAAGCCTCGCCGCCGAACTGGCCTACCAGCTCGGCGGTGAGATTATTAGTGCCGACTCGCGGCAGGTCTTCCGTGGCATGGATATCGGCACAGGCAAAGACTTGGCAGACTATCATATCCACGGTGTAGACATTCCCTATCACCTCATCGACATCCATGATGCGGGATATGAATATAATGTCTACCAGTTTCAGAATGACTTTATCCGCGCCTTCGGCGACATCGTCTCGCGCGGGCGGCAGCCTATCCTCTGCGGAGGCACGGGTATGTATATCGAGGCCGTTGTCAAAGGCTACCAACTGGCCGATGCCCCCATCGACCCCGACTTCCGCAGGCGAATGGAGGCTTTCACAGACGAAGAGCTGACCGCCCGACTGGCCTCCCTCATCAAACTCCACAACCACACCGACACCGAAACCCGTGACCGTCTTCTGCGTGCCCTCGAAATCCAAGAATACCACCTGCAGCACCCAGACGAGTATCCCCACATGCCCGAGATGGAACACCTCATCATCGGGGTTAGTTTCCCTCGTGAGATAGTCATAGAGCGTATCGGCATACGTCTCCGCCAGCGGCTGCAAGAAGGCATGATTGAGGAGGTGAAAGCACTGCTTGAACAGGGGGTTCCCGAGGAACGCCTTCTCCGCTATGGATTAGAATACAAGCACGTCACCCGATACCTGCGCGGCGAGTGCAGCTACGACCAGATGTATGAGAACCTCTACACCGACATCCGCCGCTTCTCTAAACGCCAAATGACTTGGTTCCGCCGCATGGAACGTCAAGGCATCCCCATCCGCTGGATTGATGGTACCCAACCCCTACAGGCAAAAGTTGAAGAAGTAATGGGTCTCTTTTCTTCTATGAGATAAGTTTTTTTATCCTTATATCGATATATGTTACAATATAATCGACCCCGTTTCGTTATAGAGGAAAATACATTTCTTATGGGTCGGTTTCACAACTTTTTCCTGCGAAAACATGATACTTTCTGGTACAAGGTGCTTCCTGTGTTCAATTTGGTATTGGTGTTGCTATGCATCTGGGGCAACAGCGTGACCAATGCGGGTTTCTGTCGACCGGTATTGTGGGCTGCCATAGTGCAGGGCATTAGTTTTCTTAATATCATTACCTTCACCTGGCTGGAACGTACCCGACTGCGGGGCCTCAATGCGCTACTTTGCGGCATCAGCACGGGGGTATACGTCTATTGGTGCCTCTTTCTTGGAGTGTGGGTGATGTTGATGCCCGTTCCCGTCTGGTTCCTGTTGCTGCTGCTGTGGCGCAATATGGTGCATCCTGTCCATAGAACTGTCCGTTGGTGGCATTTGTCTGGGGTATTGCTCTGTGTCCTTTTTGCGGTAGGTTGTGGATTGTCTTACGCCTCCTCCTATAAGGCCTACGACCAGCATCGTGTCCCCGACCGCAATCCCATGACCGAGCGCATTGCGGGAATGCATTTCCTCTACCATACCAGTTTCTGCATCTATGATGGCTGGCGGCCGCCGCTGCACGACCCTGCCTTGGTGCTGGGCATGAGACTCAACGGTGGTAAAGACCCTCTCGGTGGCATAGATTTGGAAGAGCGGCTGACGCTGTATCATAGCATGTACCCCGACCGTCCAGTAAAAGCCCCTTGCGCCTGTAGCCGTGAGTCGGAGCGCAACGGCTATTTCACCGACCTCCTCTGGCAGACAATCGAAGTTGACCACATCGAAGTACTTTCCTCCCATGAAACCTGGACCACCCTTACCCCCGAGGACAACAACGACCTTCTGAATGATTATGGCCTCCCCTTTGCCTACACCGATTCCACTTTCTGCCGTGTCGTCAATCTCGAAACGGGCGACACGCTCTCATCCGGCTCAGCGGGAAGTCGGTTCTTCGAGATTGCACTTCTCGACTATGGCATTAGGGGTGTCCATTGCCTTACCAGTATTGACGACAGTAGCGGGCTTCGTTGGTTCACATTTCTCTTTCCTTCAGACGAATTCGGCTGGGTGAACTGGGCTTCTGATTCTTTTCTGCCCAAATCTTCGCTCTATTGGATATTGTCAACTGATAAGGACTTAGATGGTTTCGTCGAACTCTATTACCCCGAAACGCAAGAACACGACACCCTGCGCCTGAAGCTTATCCACGAGGAATAATCTCAATTAAGGTGCACTCTTAGTATTGGCCGCCGCCTCAATCCTGTGTCCCAATTGCGGTGGCAGGCATCACTATTTTTTTTCGTCGATGTGTTATGTTTGGCCTGTTCGCTGCGTCTAATAGAGCGTAATAAAAAGGATACGCTATATGGAAGTTGACGAAAAGGAATTTATGGACATCGTCTGTCGCCACAGGGACATGATTTGGCGCATTTGCAGCACTTTCCGGCTCAGCCCTGCCTGGACCACCGAAGACGCCTTCCACGAGGTGCTCTGCGATTTGTGGAAAGGATTTGGCCACGTTGGGCGCAACTGCTCTGAGCGCACATGGATTTTCCGTGTGGCCACCAACACGATGATTTCTCTCCAGCGTAGAAAAAGCAACCAGCCCACCGCTCCGCCTCCCCCTTCCGCCGAGCCTTCCTATAGTGAGGAGGAATACAGGGATGTGGTAGATTTGCTGGACTCACTGCCCGAACCCGACGGCACCATCGTGAGGGCCTATGTTCAAGGTTTCAGCCATGCCGAGATAGGGCAAATGACCGGCCTCTCTGCCGCCGCCGTGGCCATGCGCCTGTCCCGATGCCTCAAGAAATTAAGAAAGCAGTATCATCAGTGAAAAAGATTATGAAAGAATTTGACAATCGACTCAGAGAATATGGGGAATACCTGAAAAAACAGCACTACCCCCATAGCGAAACCGACCTCCGGAAGGAACTCCGTAGCATCATCTGGCACACCCCGAGGGTGGAGCCCCAACCCCTGCCACGGCAGCGGATGCCCCACCCCGCTCTGTGGCGCACAGTTCTTGTGGCCGCGGTGCTGCTGCCACTGCTCGTCCCCGTTGGCTTTCTTGCTACCCAGGGCGGTGAAGACATCGCACAGGTCAGCCAGGACGGTCAGCAGTTCTACTTCCTGTGCAACAACCACTGCTCTCCCATGCAAACCCTTAATTACTTTAATACCATTATAAGATGAAAAGAACGTTTTTACCTTTCGTGTTTCTGCTTTTTGTTGCCTGCGAGCGCGAGCAGACTTTGCCCCAAGCCACGTCGGCAGCCAAAGAAATTTACATGCAATATGCCGACAACGACAAACTTACCGTGGCCCTGATAGGCGACTACAACGGTTACAACGCCGTGATGCTTCAGGCCCTAGATGCCGAGGAGTGGCTGCGACTGTGCGACACCTTTGGCGTAAGGCCTACGGTGGATGCGCAGGCCTTGGATTCTGTAAAGGTGTCGCACTTATCCGTCGGCAAGGTGACGACCGCCAGTTTGCCCATAGCCGTGCCGGGGCAGCTGTCACAAATCTTGTCCGTCGCCGACACCTCTCAGATGCGGATGCACCTCGACACGGCCTATTCCGTCGTCTCCTCTGTCCGCTACGACCATGGGGTGCTGGTGGACTCATCGGTGACCGTGCACGGTGGCACAGCCCCCGGCCAGGGAAACCTGCTGTCTGCCACGCTGGCGCATGGCCAGAGCGGCTATGTGGTTTACTATGACAGCACCCCCATGGCCATCTGGCTGTTCTTCTACAGCAACGACACTGAATTGGACCAGATACTAAATCACGTAACCCTCAATAGCACACAAAGATGAAAAAGATAATCGTCCTATTGGTGGCGGCCTTCCTCTCAGCCGCCTGCACCAAAGAGCCCCTCCCGCAGCCGTCGCCTGATTCCATCTTCTCCTTGTCCGAGACCTTCTGAGTTGGCACCTACAACGACAACTACCACGGCTACCCTGCTACGCTTACCTGGACTCTGGAATTCCTGTCCGACAGCACTGGCACACTTCATCTCAACTTGGTCATAGCCACCTCTCCGCAGCCGTCAATGGACATAGCATTCCGCTACAAATTCGATGGGACCGAAGGGGTGGCCTATGACGACAATCTGTCCGAGCCGGGGCATTTCCAGTATGACTCAGTCTCGCACACAATCACATGGGATTTGCAAGTGGGCGACCAATTTGACGCCTTGGGCGGGCCGACGGTGTTCTACCTCTGCCACCAACCCAAAACCGACTCAGACCCGACCCAAAACCTGCTCGCTCTCTCGCCGTTTATATGGCGAGGGAGAGAGGGAGCAGGTGTGTTGGAGTAGTTTTAGAAAAACGACTAGGTGAAAATAGAACTATGTTGTACAGTTAGTTACGTACTACCATTCCAGGAATTTCTTGCGACCCAGGAGGCGGTCCATCAGTGAGCGGTTGGGGATAGGACGCTGAATGTCGAAGGTTCCCGAGGGGGTGACGAAGCCTTGTGTCTGCCCCATTCTGGCGTAGGCAAGGCCTTCGGAGAAGGTGCCCAAATGGTCGAAACGGGTGTCGATAATCAGGTTGCCGGCCTTGTCGATGGCACCGAATTTACCGTCTTTTTCTACTATGGCGCGGCCCTCGATGAGGCTGAAGACAGTGGTGTATTGGCTGCCGAGGTTGGCAACGGTGTCGCCGTGCAAGTCCACAAAACGCCATTGGCCCTCCTTGCAGACAGGCGCGACCCCTTCAGAGAAGTTCTCGGCCTCGTCGTACTGGAGCGGCAGCACGTATTCTCCCTGGGTATTGATGAAACCCCATTTCTCGCCAACGTTCACCAGCGCAATGCCATCGACAAAAGGCGAAGCATAGTCAAACTGGGGCTCAATGACCATTTTGCCTTCGTGGTTCAGGTAGCCGCTTTTCAAATCAATATCGACGACTGCCAGACCATCTGAGAAATTATTCACATCGGCATTTTCGTCGGACATGGCAAACAGCGTGTTGCCTTGCTTGTCGATGATGAGGGTGGAACTGTCTAGCGTGACGGAGGCAACCCCGTCGCTGAAGGGCATAGCCCAATCGAATCTGGGTGCAATGACAAAGGTGCCGTTCTTGTCGATGTAGCCGTATTTTTTGTCCTTCTTGACAGCGGCCAGGCCTTCGGAGAAGCCGAAGACATCGTGGAATTGGGGCTGGATGGCGAAGCGGCCTTCGCGGTTGATAAAGCCCCACTTGTCATTTTGTTTGACGGCGGCAAGGCCTTCGACAAAGGCCCAAACCTCTCCGGTTTGTAGGATGTTCATGTTGGTAATAGATTAATTGTTGTTATTAGGTGGGTTCTATTTATTCACTTTTTGGTCATCCAAACAGACAGAACCCTTTAATCTGTCGGACAACCGTTGTTTAACAATTGGTTTACGGGTACAAAGATACGACTATTTTTTCATTTGACAATAAATTATTTATCTTATTTTTGATGAGGGTGGTAATCATTTAATATTCTGTCTATTGGGTCGCAATTAAATTAGGTTGGTATTTCTTAATATGCGCAAGTCTGCACATGTTGTAGACAAG
>DFDY01000063.1 GCA_002368955.1 Bacteroidales bacterium UBA3816 | reverse complement strand
CTACCGTTGCGACGCCTCCGGCGCCAATCATTAATACTCTGCTCATCTTTCAGAGCCCCCTAAGTCAGAGGGCGGGGGTCTGAACAAGCGTTTATCAGACCTTTTATGTTTTATTTGTGATGGGATGTCTGCGCTTGTTCAGACCCCCAACCCCCTAACTTAGGGGGCTTTGTGCTTCATTGATTTCTTCCGCCCTGATGCCGAGGGCCGCCATGAGCGAATAGCCTAACAGCTCCTGGCGGAACGCTCCCGGCTGCATGGGCTGCATGGCGAGCACGGTGGTGTGCTTGTCGGGGTCGGCTTGCCGCAGCACGTCGCGCACCTTATTATAATACTGCTCGCCGTCGGGTATGGCTATGATGCGCTTTACCTCTGCTGCGTTGGCCACCACCTGCAGCGACTCGGCAAACAGCTGGTCGGTGGTCACGATGTCTTCCACCTTGACGCAGCTCAGCAGGAATTCGCCCAGCGGTCCGCTGAACGCCCGCCCGTCCAGCTCGGCGTAGTTGCCGGGCCGGAAGTTCTTCATCGCCTCTCCCCGGTGCAGCAGCACCACCTGCGTGACGGCCTCCGTCCGTTTGCCGTCGGCTGCCGGGCGCAGCCCGCCGTCCAGTGCCACACACTCTATCCATCGCGCCATGTCGGCCTGCGGAATGCGCCGCCCTATCATGCGCTCAAAGTTCACCGTCAGGTCGAAAGCCACCTTGTCGATGTAGTCGGCATCGGCCACAATCACGTTCTCGCTCCATGTTACGTTGTTCATACCTGCAAAGGTACGAATAAAAAACTGAAAAAAGAAAAGTGAAAAGAGATTTTTTTCTCTTCCCACTTCCCTCTTTCTCTGTTAGCTGTACCAGATGCTTGTCTCACTCTGTACGTAATAGTGCTCTTCTTCGTTGTACTGGTTGTCCAGTTCGTACTCTTCTTCGTGGTACATTTTTTGAGTCTTCATAGCTTTGTCCTCCATAGTTAGTTAGTAGTCTTCAATGTTTTTTTTAGTTTAACAATAGGTTGGATGTCGCTTATCCACCGCAAATATAGACATTTTCCTGCAAACATGCAACACTTTGCACCGAAATTTTAGCATTTTCTAATAAAAAACTACAAATATTTCCTTTTTGTTGCATACTTATGCACAACATAGCCCCTTTTTCGTTACATTTTGATGAATTAGCGGGCACAACTGACAAGAAATTGCAAAAATATTTGGAGGTTTCGCGGAAAACTTCTAAATTTGCAGCGTGAATATGCTACGAATAATTAGTATGAATCAAAGACATTACCTAAGTAAGGAAAATACTCTTCGGAATATCCTTGACAATCGCTCTGTCTATATGGGGTTACGTTTTGTCTATTCGAGGAATTAAAACGAATTGAGTGATGGAACTAATAGTATTATATTCGGTTTTAATTGTTGTTTCTGTCATAGGCATTATATGGAATGTAGTGGCCATGCGCAGAGAGGAAAGAGAAACTGCCCATAATTCAGCACAACTGTAATTACTAACAAATAAAAACTAAATGATTATGAAGAAAATTTTTACGCTTGTTTGCATGGCAATGGCTGCCATGAGTATGAACGCACAGACACAGAAGCCAGAAAGTTATTTGGCAGTTGACCAGGACGGAAATATGGCTGCAGAGTTTGCAGCCGTAGTTACAGACGGTGTCGCAAATAATGTTGAAAACGGAAATTCTGTTGTAAAGTTTGGCACAACCAATGTTGAGGTTGAAGCTGTAGGTTCTGCCGACCCTGCCGATTTGCCCGAAGGCGGACAAGACATTACCATTGGTCAAGTTGTAGATGAAGCCAATCATTTGTTTGAATTGGTCTCTATCAATTCTACAAAGGATGTCAAATGGGAGGTGAAAAATCAAGGTGACATTAATTTTTATTATATAGCCGGAACGGGTACCCCAGCTGTCTCTTTGTTGGCTGAAGAGATTTGGACGAACGATAATCCAACAGGAAAATATCGCCTTTCTGTCACTGCTTTCGACCCAGCTACGGGTGGTGAACCCAAGAGCGGGCTATATTACAAATTCACCACTAAAGTTGACGGAGCCTTGAAGGTAGGCATTTGGGCAAACAAGGGTAACCGTACCACTTTCCTTGTTGACGGTGAGACCAAGCAGGCTTCAGAGTATCTTGTAGAAGGCTACATCAATGGACAGAACTATACTCAGGAAGATGCTGATGCAGATAAATGTACAGCTGATCAGGTTGGCTCGAAGAAGTGGCTGAGTAACGATGAGATTGTTGCCCTCAACTCTGGTACCAACAAGTGGATTATCGGTGCCGGCAATCAGCCTTTCTGGGGTAATGTCATCATCGATGCAAAAGCTGGTAAGACCTACTGGCTCTTCCAAGGAAACTCTCAGATTGGTTTCCAAGGTTACACCTTTGCTCCCGGTGCTAAGAAGGAAGACCTTATTGACGGCATCGAGACTATCAAGGCTGTTGCTGCTGCCGACAATGCCAACGCTCCCGTTTACAATCTCGCCGGTCAGCAGGTGAACAGCGGCTTCAAGGGTCTGGTTATCCAGAACGGCAAGAAGTTCGTGGTGAAGTAAATCGCCTCGGCACATACTTCCAGAGTTTACATATAAGCATGCGTTATGCCCCTTATGCCTGAGCGTTCAGGTGTAGGGGGCTTTTCCATTCTCACCGGAAGCCTCTCCACAAAAATTAGTAGCCTCTCCACGATCA
>DFDY01000178.1:12569-39640 GCA_002368955.1 Bacteroidales bacterium UBA3816 | reverse complement strand
TTTTATCAAACTAGAGCCTAATTTGTTTGATGGCAAAGTGCGATTAGCTGGTTTCGGTTGTCATTTTTATGTCATTGGCCGCACACGGTCCGGGCCAGCTCTTCGCGGGGTGCGAGGGTATAGATGAGTCCTTTTTGCCGCTCGGGCGGGAGGGTGTGGTAGTAGCGCAGTTGCTCGCTGAGGAGGTGGCGGAGGTGTTGGAGTGTCTGCTGCGATTTTTCTGCCTGGCCGGCTTGCAGGTAGGCTTGGGCGATGCCGTGGATGAGTTCGGGGGATTGCAGGGAGGCGAGGGGTATTTCGCTGAGGGTCTTGCTCAAGACGCTGTCGGCCTGGGCGGTGCGTCCGTGCTGGTTGAGGTTTTCTGCTAGGAGCAGGATGTCGCGCCAGTACTGCTCCAGAAATTTGCAGCAAGTTTCGTCGATATATACCCCTTTCAACGGCTGCCACCCCATGCACTCCATTGCATGGAGGTAGAAGGGGTCGAGCCCCACGCTGTCGCAAGGTGTGGGGCTCAGGTGGTAGGCGTTGCCGACGAGCTGCAGTTGTCCGGGGAAGTAGTCGTGGTACTTGTTGTAGGCATAGTGGGTGAAGTAGATGGGGCGCCCTTGCTGAATGCTGGAGCCGAGCAGGTTGACGAAGTTGTGCCACCCCATCAGGCCTATGTTTTCCACGCGTATCTCTTGCCGCTGGTGTTCCACGGTCTGCAGGTACCAGAGGGGGAAGGTGTCGTTGTCGCCGTAGGTGAACAGCACGGCTCCTAGGGCGTTGCTGTCGCAGGAGTTGAGAATGTTGGCTGCGGTGTCGTGGGCGATGAAACGGCCGCTGCGGTCGTGGTCGTCCCAGTTTTGGCAGGCCATCAGCAGGGGCACGCCCAAGAGCAGCAGGGTGGATAGCGAGGAGCCCACAGCGGGGTGCATCCGGGCCTTGGACAGCAGTAGGGTGACTTTCTCCATCAGCCAGCCTGCCCCGTGCCCAATGAAGATACAAAAGGCGTAGAAACTGAGCACGTAGGCATAGTCGCGCTCGCGAGGTTCGTAGCAGGGGTGGTTGAGGTAGAGAGACAGCACTATGCCTCCCATGAGGAAGAGTGTCAGCACCGTCCAGAAGGCCTTTTTGTCGTTCGTCAGCACCACCAAGCCCAGTATGCCCAGCAGCAGCGGCAACATGTAATAGATGTTGCGCCCCCGGGTGGGGAGGGAGTCGGGAGGCCGCATGGCGGTGCCCACCAGCAGGCGGTCGACGACGGGGAGGCCGGTGAGGAACTGCCCATTCTGGGGCGAGCCGTAGCCCTGGCGGTCGTTGTAGCGGCCTGAGAAGTTCCACATGAGGTAGCGCAGATACATATATGTGAGCTGATAGGAACCATAGAACTTCAGATTGCCAATCAGGCTTGTGTCGCCTCCGCACCACGAGGAGTTGTAGAACTCGTCGTTGGGGTGGTGGCGCCACATGCGCGGATAGAGTGGTGCTTTCTCATATTTGTCGCGGTTCAGGTAGGCCTTGAATTCTTGGGCGGTGGCAGGATGCCCTTCGTTGATGGGGGTGCCTGCCGCGGCGCGGATGGGTACGATGAGGTATGGGGTGAGTCCTAGGAAGAAGAAGAGCAGCATGAGGGGGACGATGCGCGAGAGGTAAGTTTTGATGGGTAGTCGCAGTCCGGCCTTTTTTTGCTCGGCGGCCTTGAAGATGAAGAGTAGCAGTAGGGTGGGTGAGGTGAGGAGGGTGAGTTGGTGGACACAGTAGCCCATGCCCAGCAGCAGGGCTATGAGCAACAGCCACCGCTGAGCTTGGCGGCGGTTGGGACAGCGGTACCAGCGGATCATGGCCCAGACCAATATGGAGGCGATGAGCATGGCAAGGCTGTACACTTCGCTTTCGACGGCGGAGAACCAGGCGGTGTCGCAAAAAAGGTAGCACAGCGAGCCCACCAGTGCCCCTACGCGGCGGCGCGAGAGGAGGGGCTCGGGAAGCTGGGGTTTGGAAAGCAGCAGCAGGGTCCAGTAGAGGAACATCACCGTGAAGCCTGCCGAGAGGGCCGAGAGGGCATTGCACCACGGGGCCACGGCCAAAGAATTGTCCCCGGCAAAGAGGATGAAGATATGGGCCAGTAGGTGGTAGAGAGGGGCTCCGGGGGGATGGCCCACTTGCAGCAGGGACGACACAGAGATGAATTCGCCCGAGTCCCAGAAACTGGTGGAGGGTTCGAGGCAGAGCAGATAGACTGCCGAAGCCCCTACGGCCAGCAGCCACCCCAGGAGGGGGTCGAGACGCTCTACCAGTTGACGACCGACTTGTTGAAGATGTCCTCGCATAGCTCGGTTACAATCTCACTCACCAGTCCTGCCTCCACGGCCGAGAGGTCAAGAGAGGCATTGTAGTCCTTGAAACGGGTGAAGGACTGCTCGAAGTCGGCCTTGGGGTCGAAGCGGTTGGTGAATTTCACTTTTATGGTGACAGTCAGGCGGTTGGTGGCCACGTTGTCAGAGCTGCTGATGGAAGAGGCCTTGGTGCCGTAGTCGGTTATTTCGCCGCTAATCTGTAGGTCGCCTTCGTCGGTGGCGATGTTCAGGCTGGTTTGCGAAGAGAACATCTGCTGTAGCTCGTCGTATATCTTTTGGCTCAGCTGAGGGTTGACGGTGGAGGCGTAGTTTGGAAACTGGCTGATGGAGATAGTCTTGGCCTCGGGCGGGATGGAGGCACCGGTGAAGGAATAGCCGCCGGTGCAGCCACCAAGTGCGGCGGCCAAGAGCAGTAGGGCAAGTTGGAACCTAGTCTTCATCGGAAGGTCTCTTTGGGTCGTGCGGGAGGTCAGACGTTGTTGGCGTCGTGGTCGATATGTTCCTCGTCCTGCAGCATCCAAAGCATGTAGGATGATTGCTGCTCCATGTAGTCAAGGATGGCAATTTTTTGGGGCAGGTCATTGATTTTGGAAATCTCGGCCACTATTTCGTCAATCTTTATTTTTATGTTGTTATCCATGTATTTAGCAAAAACTTAGAAGTGATAATACAAGTTTATTTTGGCTGCAAATATACGACTTTTTTTTGGTGGAAAGGAAAAAATATGTATCTTTGCAGTCGCTTATGAATCGGTTGGAATATTGGATTAAGGCTCAGACGCAGTATCGCGTGCATTCGCCGTTCGTGTTTGACATGTATCGGAAGGTGCTTTTTGCGCGCCTGCCTCATAGCATTGCGCAACGCTTGGCTACGGAACATGGTGACCGGTGCCGCCGGTATCGCGAGATGGTCTATAAGCTGCAGGACCACTATCATTTGCGCACGGTGTGCTATGACATGGATGAGGCAGTGCTGGAGGGCGACCCCGACACGTTTGGCACGCTGAAGGTGGTGAGCAGGCCGCATGGCAGCCGCCTGCGCGAACTGCGGTGGCAGGCTCAGTGCGGCAACACGAAATATAACGTCAGCATCGACCTCTTTGACGTGGGGCTGTTGCTGAGCCATCCGAAATTGGCCAAACAGCATTTTTTGTTGAAATAAAATATATATATATGAATAAGAGATTTTTGTTTATAGCGGCATTGCTGGCGGCGGTTATATTGGCTGCTGCCTGCCACCGCCGCAGCGACGAGACCCCCAAGCCGCAGGCCTATCTGCGCATCGACCTGCCTCCCCACAAGTATGAGCTTTGCGACACGGCAGCCCTGCCCTTCACTTTTGAACGCAACAGCCGCGCCGAACTCCAGTGGAAAGAAAACCCCGACCGCTCGCAGGACAAGTGGTTTACGCTGCAGTACCCGCAGTATAAGGGCTATCTCTTCCTCTCCTACAAGCACATCCACGGCCCCAAAGAACTCAAGGCGCAGATAGATACTTCTTACCGCTTTGTGGAGGACAATTTCCACTTCTCCTCAGGGGTGGACGAGCATTCCTTCATGGACCAGAAGAACCGTCTCTTTGGCACCACCTACCACCTCAAGGGGCAGAACGTTGCCAGCACCTATCAGTTTTGGCTGACCGACAGCACCAGTCATTTCCTCCGTGGGGCACTCTATATCGACGTCACCCCCAACAACGACTCGCTGGCCCCGGTGCTCACGTACCTCCAAGAAGATATTGACCACTTAATAGAATCGGTAAGATGGAGATAAAGTTTGTATTTTTGGCATTTGCCATGACCCTCCTAGCAGGCGGTCTGCAGGCTCAGTCTTTCTCTGAGCAGGAGGTGGTTATTCATATCGTGGGACATGAAGAAGGCGCCACCCCGACCGACTCGATGCAGCTGGCCGGAACGCTCTCTGTGCCATCGGAGGTGCAGGGCCGGCTTCCGGCGGTCATCCTCATCACAGGTTCGGGCGCTCAGAACCGCGATGAGGAGCTGATGGGGCACAAGCCTTTCAAGGTGATAGCCGAATATCTGTCAGCCAAGGGCTATGCCGTGCTGCGGTGCGACGACCGCGGTGTGGGCGGCTCCACGGGCGAGGTGGCCCATGCCACTACTCTCGATTTTGCGCAGGATGTGCGCCATCAGGTGCACTACCTACAGCAGCAGAAGATGATTGACCCCGACCGCATTTTCCTTTTCGGCCACAGTGAAGGGGCCACGGTGGCCGCCATTGTGGCGGCAGGGAGCCGTGGCACGGCCCACCCAGTGGCTGGAGTGGCCATGCTGGGCGGTGCGGGTTTGGACGGTCGGGAGATTCTTTTGCAACAGAACGAGGATATATTCCGCCTGCAAGGGGTGGCCGATAGTCTGGTGCAACGGCGGCTGGCCTGTATGCGCGACCTTTTTGATGCTTGCGACACCATCTTCTTGGCTGCTGGCGTCGACACGGTCAAGACGCTCAACCTTGCATTCCGCCCCATCATCAAACAACATGCAGCAGGACTCTCCAAAGAGCAGAAGCAGCAGGTGGGGCTGACCAGTGTTGACTGCTATGGCTGGGCCGTCACTATGGCCATGCCGTGGATGGCCACCTTCCTCCACCTCAATCCGGCCGACTATATCGCCCAGTTGCCCTGCCCGCTGCTGGCCATCGGTGGCGACAAGGACTGCCAGGTGGCTTCCGGATTGAATCTGTCGACTATCCGGCAGGTGTGCCAAACGCATGGGGTGCCCTGCATGGCGGTGGAACTGAAGAATATAAACCACCTTGGGCAGCTGTGCCAGACGGGTGGCGTGGACGAATATCAGCATCTTGGCCAAGCCCCCGACGACCAAGTGCTGCTATCGTTGGCGACATGGCTTGAAATGCAACGGTGAAAATAAATTTGGCTATGTCGATTATTTTCTTTATTTTTGCAAAATCTTGAAACTAATATATTAATAATTAAAATATTGGATATGTCGAAGTTACTCCTTTTAGGCGACGAAGCGATTGCGCAAGCCTTTATCGACGCAGGCGGCAGTGCCATCAATAGCTATCCTGGCACCCCCTCTACGCAGATTACCGAATATGTCATCAAATCTAAAGAGGCTGCCCAGCAAGGCATCCGTGCCAACTGGTGTGCCAACGAGAAGACTGCCCTTGAGGCCTCCATCGGTGTGGCATATGCTGGCAAACGTGCCATGACCTGCATGAAACATGTGGGTCTCAATGTGTGTGGCGACCCCTTCATGAATGCCGCTATCATAGGCACCAAGGGTGTCATCATCGTCGTGGCCGACGACCCCAGCATGTTCTCCAGCCAGGACGAGCAGGACAGCCGTTTTTATGGCCATTGGGCCATGATTCCCATGCTGGAACCCAGCAACCAGCAGGAAGCCTACGACATGGTTTTCTACGGCTATGAGCTGAGCGAGAAGCTGGGCACCCCCATCCTCATGCGCATCCCCACCCGTCTGGCCCACAGCCGTGCCGGTGTGGAGCGTCGTGCCCCCCTGCCCCAGAATCCCATCAACTACCCCACCGACCCCAAGACATTTGTGCTCCTGCCCGCCAATGCCAAGGTGCTCTATCGCGACCTCATTGACAAGCAGCCCAAGTTTGTCGAATGCTCCGAGACCAGCGGCTACAACCAGTATATCCCCGGCACCGACAAGAGCCGTGGCATCGTCACCACGGGCATAGCCTACAACTACCTGCAGGAGAATTTCCCCGGCGGCAAGTGCCCCTATCCTGTGGTTAAAATCACCCAGTACCCCCTGCCCACCGCCATGCTGAGCAAGCTGTATGACGAGTGCGACGAGATTCTGGTGCTCGAAGACGGCCAGCCCTTTGTTGAAGAGCAAATCAAAGGCTGCCTGGGCAAAGGCAAGCCTGTCCATGGACGCCTCGATGAGGTTATCCGCCGCGACGGTGAGATGAACGCCGAGAAGGTGGCCAAGGCCCTCGGTATGGCTGTTGCCAGTGGCCCCGCCGTGCCCGAGGTGGTCACCAACCGTCCTCCCGCCCTCTGCCAGGGTTGTCCCCATATCGACAGCTATGAGGCTCTCGTCGATGTGATGAAGAAGTATGAGCATGGCCGTGTCTTTGGCGACATCGGATGCTATACCCTCGGTTTCAACATGGGTGCCATCAACACCACCGTTTGCATGGGTGCCTCCATCACCATGGCCAAGGGTGCTGCCGAGATGGGCATCTTCCCCTCGGTGGCAGTCATCGGCGACGGCACTTTCGGCCACAGCGGTATGACCGGCCTGCTGGACTGCATCAACGAGAAGGCCAACGTGGTGGTCATGATTCTCGACAACGACATCACCGCCATGACCGGCGGACAGCCCTCCAGTGCCAACATGAAGCTCTTCAACATCTGCAAGGGCCTCGGTGTTGACCCCGACCACATCCGTCACGTGGTACCTCTGAAGAAGAACTACGACGAGTTTGTCAAGATTCTTGAAGAGGAGATTGCCTACAACGGCGTCAGCGTCATCATCCCCCAGCGCGTCTGCATTGTCGAGAACAAAAAGCGCGTGGCAGCTAAGAACAAATAAATTGTTAGAATCGTCTGAGTAATCGGAGTTTTCAGAATAATCGGAGTGCTCCGATTACTCAGACACAAAAAAAGAACACAAGATGAAAAAAGACATCATACTTTGTGGCGTAGGCGGTGACGGTATAGTCTCCGTGGCCAAAATCATCAGCGACGCAGCCCTCAACCTGGGCATGAATGTTAAACAGAGCGAAATCCACGGCATGTCGCAGCGCGGCGGTTCGGTGTTCAGCCACCTCCGTATCAGCAGCGAGCCCATCTTCGCCGATGTGATTCCCGAAGGCAAGGCCGACATCATCCTCAGCTCCGAGCCCATGGAGGCCCTGCGCTATCTGCCTTTCCTGGCCTCCGACGGCGTGGTCATCACCAACAGTGACCCCTTCATCAACATCAAGAACTATCCCGACATCGAGAAGGTCAATGCCGAGCTAGCCAAGCTGCCTAAATGCGTCAGCTTCAACGCCAACGCCATTGCCAAGGAGATCAACGCCCGCGGCAATATGGTGCTGCTCGGAGCCGCTGCCCCCTACCTTGAAATTGAGTTCGACGAACTGGAGAAAGCCATTAAGGCCATCTTTGGCCGCAAGGGCGACGCCGTGGTCGAGACCAACATCAAGGCCATCCGCGCCGGCCGCGATGCGAAGTAAATAATAGATTAATATGAAAAGACCGCTTGACAATTCGGTTAAGCGGTCTTTTTTACAAAACAGAGTCATGAGTTGTGACGACAAGCAAATAGAGTTTGCCGTATTCTGTATAGAAAACACAGCAAAGCGTCTCGGGACATCGGGACAGGAGGTTTATCGCGCCTTATGCCAAACCGATGGCATCAACACATTCATCATTCCCAGTTATGATATACTGCACACCCAGTCAAAAGATTATATAGTTGACGAGACACTGGAATATCTTAGACGGCATACCTCGTATATCATACCCAATAGCCAGCCTTAATTATGAAAGTATTTCACGGAGCAACAATTGCCATCCCAAGGCCGTTGGTTAATGTCGGCAGGAAACAACTGGACTTTGGAGAGGGCTTTTACGTGACAGATTTAGCCGAACAGGCAATCTCATGGTCACAACGTCCAATCAATGCTGGAAAGGAACACGTACTGAACATATACGATTTCGACATCGAAGGTGCTCTATCCGTAGGCTATCGCTATAAGCATTTTGTTGCTTATGATTCCGAGTGGCTGGAGTTTGTTGTGGCCAACAGGAGGGGTGAACGCCTATGGATGAATTATGACATCGTAGAAGGAGGCATAGCCAACGACCGTGTGTTTAACACCATAGAGTTGTATGCAGCAGGCCTCACTCCCATGGAAGCCGCTCTGAAAAAACTGCAATATGAAAAGCCGAACAACCAGATATGCCTGCTCAGACAGTCTCTGGTTGATGATTATCTGCATTTTGTTGAAGCCAAACAGATAGAGCCATGACCGAGAATCCATTGATAAACGAGACCCTTTTACAAATGAAGTATGCCCGGGTCATCATGCTGCTGTCTGAGCGGTTGGGCATCAGTCCCCAACGGGCTTTAGACATATTCTACAACACCTCCACATACGGCTATCTGTCTCAGAAAATGTACCACCTGCACAATATGAGCGATGCCTATCTCGTCGACGAGATAATCCTAGAGCTGCAAAATAGGCAATAATTATTCTGTAAGCTGATTTCTAACGGATTGATGGATTCTCTACTTTGGATTTTCGCAGAAAATCCAAAGTGTTGGTTTGGATTTTCTGCAAAAAACACAAGTTCAAAACGGCATATTTGTTTTTTAATTATGCTATAAATACAATTAATCACACCAACCTCAGCATAAAAAGAAAGAGGATGGCCCATAATGTCGTCCTCTTTTGTGTTAAAAAGACTTTCCGTTCCAAGAATAATGTCATTTTGTACTTCTGGATCGGTCTTTAATACTGCTTTTTACCCTAGAATCAATCTATGGACAATTCAACTATGTTAGAATGAAAGATTGAGAGATAGACCAGTGATAGGTAGTTGGCTATAGCTTCTGTTGGGCGCAAAGCCAAGGTAGGGAGTCATTGAAACATTGAGAGACGAAGTTTGCCGTGATCGGAGGTCTTGGGTGTGCATGTTCTTGATTTTGGCTACTTTGACAGCGTCTGCAATACTCCAGATGTCAAAGACAAGTCTTGCCATAGAGGATAGTACAAATAGTCCTAATTCATCGCCGTTATAATAGAAATTGAGGGCAGACCTCGTAGAAACAGCACCTAATTCGACATTCACGATACATATCCATGTAGCGCGACCCCATTCATCGGCAATTCCTTGACCCAATCCAGGAATGAAGAATGATGCCCATCCACATCCGCTAGGACTATAAGGGTCACCTAATTGTCGTGAGTACTTAGTTTCGTTGTATAAATCCTTATACTCTGAGTATTTCATGTAATCATTAATATACATATTGTTGTTAGCAACACTGTTCTCAGAACTTTTAGGAGTGTCATTAAATACTTCGTTCTCCCCATTTTCGTAACGGACTATTAGGACCTGTGATTTTAGGATTGTTATTGTGGGTCCGTCCTGGTTGTTGTATTTTTTATACTTTAGTTCGGTTGGGGTTATCTCCAAAATCTTGGCCTTGATATCTGTACCATCTTTTAATGTAATCAGATCTTGGGCCATGATTTGACTTGTTGCCACTAGTAATAGTGCAGTCATAATTAATAGAGTTTTTTTCATGATGTTAACCCTGTTTTTTGTGTCGGGCGCAACTTTTTTTGCTCTCTCCAGCACCGAGGGGGAACGTTACTATATAAAAGAAGCGTGGTGATGATGTACCCCCAAAAACGTGCTTTTAACCACTTTTTCACGCACTTTTGACCACCTTCTAAAGTCAGTTTTGGTTCTTCGACCTTCCGAGTAAGAACAAATTTTAAGAACAAAAACTGACAGGCAATGAACACAAGCGACACCACCGACAACGGGAAACAGGTATTCCTAAACGTGCGACTAAACTTCAATCTCCGACAGGCGAAAACCGACGTACCGACACCCATCTATGCCGTGTATGTCTTCAATGGCAAGCAGTACAAAGTACCGACAGGGGTCAAGGTTCTGCCCTCTCAATGGTGCAAGGAGAGCCAACAAGCGGTCGAGAGCAATCTACTTAATAAGTACGACAACAGAAACAACACCATAGCAAACAAGCGCATCAACGACTTTAGGGAGCGTTTTTCCAAAACAATCAGCGAGGTATGTAAAGGCAATAATAATGAGGATTTTCCGTTACTATTCCAACAAAGAAACCGCAGCAATATGAGCAAGGAACCGAAAAAACAGCCGTTGATATATACCCTTCAGACACTTGCAGACAAACATCAGCAGGAAACAGGCAAGGACATCAAGAGTTATGTGAACACCATCGCAAACTTTCGCAAATTCATTGGCGAAAATGGAATTGAGGACGATGTAAGAGCGTTAGATTTGCAGACACTAAACCAATATAAAGAATGGCTGTTAAAGTCAGGGAAAGCCATCAAGACAATAAACGACCTGTTGAGGGCTTTCAGGGCATTGGTCGAAATGCTGAACAAGAAGGAACAGCGGACAGGCGATAACTACATTGACCTACGAGCCTTTGAAATGCCGAAAGACAATCGCAGCAAGGAAGAGAAACAGAGCAAGGCCGAGCCATTGACGGAAGAAGAGTTGGAAGTCCTGTGGCAATATGAAAAACTGACGGAAAGAGAAACAGAGGCGCGAGACATATTTGTGGCACAATGCCTGTGCGGTCAAAGAATATCTGACTTGCCGAAAGTGTTGTCACCCGACTACCCGATAGAACACAATGGCGATGTGGAATATATAACATTCCACACCATCAAGACCAACGAGACCGCAGTCATACCTCTGTTTCCGCAGTTGAAAGAGATACGCGAGAAGTACACGGACGGTTTCAAGCACTGGAAACTGGAGTATATAGAAGATGAGGAAAAGCAGAAAACAAGGGTGAACCGCCAAAACAACAAGTTGAACGGTGTTATAAAGCGTGTCGCAGAAAAAGCAGGAATAGACCGACCTGTTATGTACACAGAACAAAAAGGTGGTAGAAAAGAGACCAAAACAGCACCGCTACACGAACTAATACACACCCACACCGCACGGCATACGTTTGTCAGCATTATGGCTCGTATGGGAGTGGAAAAGGACACCATCAAGATTGTAACGGCACACACTAACGATACCATCATTGACCAAGTCTATTTGCACGTTACCGCTGAAGACAAAGGTCGTACCCTTCTCAATTCGCTTCGTTCCAATACCCAATTACAGGGCAGTAGATTGTTTGGTGGACTGAACAGCACTACAGAACAGACCACTACACCAAACGCGACACCGACAGAGAGCATACTGATTGAGCGGCTGGAACAAAAAGCAGTCGAGGCTCACATAAAGGAGCAACAACATATTGAGCAGATTGAAGAGAGGGAACGGCAAACCGCAACAAGAGAGGCTTTCATATTGGAAACAGGAATGACACCCGAAGAATATAACCAAAAACTCAGTGAAATCAACCACGAACCCACCACAGAAGAAGACCTGTTTCTACAAAAACTACGAAAATAAAGCTGATTAATAATCAGCCAATTAGCTCTATTTGACCAAAACAATAATAATGACTTTTTCTTCGTGTAAGGAAAAAGTTGTATCTTTGCACTCGTAAAAATAAAGAATAACAATATGATATAAAACCGTAGTATAGAACAACCGACATATTGAACTTGATGTTCTTGTTCTCCTTATGCGAAGTCTGGAAAACAATGCAGGTGTGGGAATAAGGTCACGAAGTTCACGCGTGGCGTGAATTCATTTCGACCCTTATTTACACCGAGGTATTCCAGACACCAGCATAGGAAATAAGTGGCAAAAGAAGAAAGAATTTGCGCCTTTCTTTATGCACCTTATTCAAACATCGGATTCTGGCTCAATAGTTGGAAATCAAAATTGTTTTTTCAAACAAAGTCAAGATTATGGAAATATTAAAAACTATACTGTATTGGATATGGAAGATTGTTTCATACATTTTTAGTTCGGTATGGAATATTATCGCCTTTGTATTTGGATGGATATGGGACTATATTAAATTAGATTCCAACACTCCTAAAACTGCATCGGGAAATAGGGATAGGAGATTTAAATCTACAAGAGAGTTAGAAAAGAAAGACAACAGCAGCGGCTGTGTCATATTTATCATATTGTTGTTAGTGTTTGGAATTGGCAAAATGTGTTCACACAAGAAAGACAAAGATGTCTCTTCTGGCCATACGGACACCACCGTTGTTGAAAAGAAGAAAACAGGAGGAAAGACAAAGTCCAAAACAAAACCCTCCATTCACCAAAATGATAAAAATGCCGACACAGCAATATTACCTGAGGCATCTGTGCCCGAAGATGAAGTAATAGAAGATAGTGAAATAGAGGAATCGGATGCCTTAGTTGACCCAATATCATTTGACAGTATTAACATTTAAAGCTAATAAATATGGGATTATTCAACAAAAAGAAAACCGATGAGCCGAAACCTGCTGTCGCTGATATGCCTTCTCTGTTTATGAACGACGACTCCGAGGGAGACCACGGCAAAGAGGCAATGCTTGATTTCCAACTATCGTATTTATTGCGTATAGCAAACACCTTCGAGGATGGTAGCGAGTTGGCAAAACGCGTATTAATGAAAATGATTGGGGAAACGCCCAAGATTGATTCCTATGGATGGGTGGAGAATCTGAACCTAAAGAGCGTTAAAGTGTGGAAGCAATGGCAACGCATTGACCTGATAGCTGAGGTGGAGGCCGATTGTGGAAGCGGGATGAAGCATCATGTTATCGTCGTCGAAAACAAGGCCTACACTGGCATACACGACGACCAACTGAGCCGATATGCAGAGACCATCGAAGACTATTACAAGGATAAGGATGTGCAAATGCATTATTGGGTGATAACTTTCTTTGATAGCGACAAGGAAAATTATGAGGCTATCGCGAACCAATGCCAGGAAGCAAAGGGTCGCTGGAAATGCACATCCTTTGAAGATTTGATTGATTTAACGGAAGAAGAACGCCAAAAAGGTACTTACAACCAAATCATTGACGAGTTCTGGATTAAGAACTGGTATTAAATGGAGAGCACACTCCGCTTTGATTGGCGATTTCCATTCTCGTAAAGTAGTAGTGATAAAGAAGTATTCTCCCTACCCCCAGCGAGTGATGAAACTTGGCTGGGGGTTGTTGTTTGAATAAAAATGAACAGTAAAAAAACGGACAGCTAACAGACCATACGCCCTGATGGCGGTTGGTTCACTCTATTTGGATTTTGTTGTTTCTTTGCAGTTGTAAACACGCATACTCAAATAGTTTATGTATTCCGTAAATGCCCTATTATATACTGGAAGTTCCACACAAACACATAGGTGGCGGTTAAACTTTGGGAAGGTGCTGCCAGTACCGCTTCAGTGCTTCGCTTATCCTGCGTTTCGTGGTTGCAGTATGTGTGCGTTTGTACATACCGTTCTTGCTGCCCCTGTGGGCTGCTGACATCTTTTGTCGGGTCGCATCTGATGGATGCCGTGATACTCTTTTTGCCATCGTGTTTGTTTTTTGATACTTATTGGACTATATTGATATTTATAAATAGTCGCGACTTTTAATAAGTTCGCAAAAAAGTTGTATATTAATACCATAAAACCATTCAAACATTATGACAGAAACAATAAACATCCCAATATGGGTGGCGAAATCGACAAAACTAACTTGGAATGAGAAGGCATTGTATAGTGTATATCACTACTTTACGTTTATGGCCAAAAAACATGTTTGCAAACTAACCAATGAAACTCTCTCACATAGGCTTGGTATGTGCTTGGGTACGCTCAGGGACACGAAGAGACGGTTGGTTAAAAACGGCTATATCAAAACCAACGGTGGCATATCCGTGACAGCTTTGGTTCAGTCAGGCGAAGCTGCGGTTGCCCCTTGCGAGGGTGTCGAAATCCGACAGGCAGGGTGCCGAAATCCAACAGGGGAGGTGTCGAAATCCAACAAGGAAGATGTCGAACCCCAACACCATAATAAAGAAAGTAAAGAAGATAATAAAGAAAATAAAGAGACTTATAGTATAAGTACCTGCAAAGAGGAAACTGACATTTGGGATGTTTCCACATCGTCCTATGCCAATATCACTACAGAGGATTTGGAAGTGTACATTTCGGATAGTGCCAAGTGCGAAGATGTAATAGCCAGAGCAAAGTATGTCGGTGAAGAAAACAAAACCGTGTTTGGTCTGCTTTTGTGCGGTTATAGGTGGGAAGATATTGATGCCTTGCCTCTCCTAACGTACTTCAAGGACAATCCAACTGATGAAGTGTATAAAGGGCTTGAGTGGGCTTTGAAGGATGATAGGGATGTTTGTTTATCTTCTTTCTGTAGGAATATCGGCTATACACCAAGGGAGAGAGAATAGAAACGTGTGACACTCTTCATAAAATTACGAGTGTCCGCTTTCAGCCGTTCAAAATTCCATTTGGAATTTTTTTCATGCGGGATATAGCACACGATTGGTTTAATGCAGTTCAATCTACCGTGTTTGGCAAGGAGGGGATACGCGAAGGGCATATTTGAGCCAAAGAAACGTCTGTTGTCTTTCAAATTGTGGTAGTGCCTTGAGTTAAAGATTGCTAAAGTTTTTTGTAGTTGGAAAACAATTCGTATCTTTGTGTCCGAAAGGTAAGAGTAAGAACCAAGGCAAAGAACAGCCAACTAACTGACTGAAAATGAGGTATGGTAAAGAAGCGTGGTGCTGTATACCACGTCTTTGACTGAGGGTCCTGAGAAATACCTTGCTACTTAGATGTTGTAAACAGTCCACGCTATATGCGCGAACCATCATACCCATCTTGTGTAGCTTTTGAAAATTTCTCAGGTTTTCAGTCACAAGAAGAAGTATAACGCTTCTATACTTAGGGTCTAGTTTTCTATTCTAAACCGAGTGCAAAGATACGACTTTTTTCTCACATACGTTTTTTTTTTCTTTGCTTTAGTGAACTTCAAATAATAAGGTATAATAATGGCAAATAATGAGAGCGCGTATCTCCAAAACGCTAATTGCCTAATATCCAACGACCTCACACAGCGTGCGGGGTTATTGAAAGTAAGGCTCTCCGAGCCTTTATCGAAGCCTTTACCTAGTATTAAGTGTGACTGTTTTTTCATCAAACTATCTCATTGTCGCGCTACCTCAGGGCACTGTGGAGAAGGGATTTAAGCCCCCACATCACACACTGCGAGAGGGTGTCGGCAAGACGTTGCCTAGCCTCGGCAAAGGAAGAAACGTTTTAAGTGGACTATCTCACCAGCGTCACGGTGCCGGTGGCGGTCATGGGCTCGCCGTCGGGGGTGGTGTAGTGGACGAGGTAGACATAGGCCGAGGCAGGGCTCTTGATGCCGTGATAGGTGCCGTCCCAGCCTTGGTAGAAGTCGGTGGTGTGGAAGATGCAGTCGCCCCAGCGGGTGAAGACCTTCAGGTCGTAGTTGCGCACACGGTTGCCATAGGCGCGGAAGAGGTTGTTCTCGTCCAGCTCGGGGGTGAACAGGTTGGGGAACCAGATGCTCTGCAGTCGCACAGGTATGGTGGCTGTGGCCGTATCGGTGCAGTGCTCGGTAGTGGCTATCAGCATCACCCTGACGGTGTCGTCCTGCATGGAGGCAAGGTAGTGGAAAATGTCGCCTGTTTGTGAGGAGGGAATGCCGTTGGCAACCCATTGCCGCGAGTGGGGCTGCAGGGTGAGGTCGGTGGCATAAAGGTCTAAGTTCTCGTTGTCTAATAGGTTGGGGTAGACTTCCATCAGTGCACTGACTGCGGCCACAGGAGCCAGCTGCAGCGTGTCGTGGGCAGGGCAGGGGATGTCGTTGCAGCGGTCGGCAACGAGATAGTAGGCCGTTGTGTCGGAAGGTGAGAGATGCAGCGGCCAGTCTATGCTGCTGCCAGGGGTCCAACCCGACGGCAGGGTGCTGTCGGCGGGCAGAGAGGTCCATAGGTAGCACAGGCTGTCGGGCAGCGAAATCAGATGTTCGCCTGGCGGCTGGCAGAGGGTGTCGGTCTCGATGCTCAGCATGGGTGGCTGCATCTCATGGAGGCAGTGAACCACCAGGCTGTCGGTACCGCCTGTTGCAGTCAGGTGCAGGGTGTCGCATCCCTCGCCACCGAAGGTCACACTGTCCCACTCTAGTGGCAAAGAGGTAGTGCAGACGGTTGTGTCCTTTAGATTGATGCAACTGAGGTGCAGCCGGATTGTGCTGTCGCAGTGATGGATGCTGCGGTGGCTGGCCTCGTATATGCCGGGGGTCTGGTAACTGAAGCCCTCAAATTGGTAGCTCTCGCCCAACAGGAAAGTGTCGTAGACAAGGGTGTCATAAGTAGGATGCACCTGAAGGTAGAGCACCGTGTGGCCGCAGTCTTCGTGATGTTGATATTCGCCCGCCTCGGTCAGGCTCTGCCCAAAGAATCGGTACCTTTTGCCTTGGCAGATGTCGGCGTGAATGGTGTCGTGTGCAATGTTCACTGTGAAGGTCTGCGTGGTGGAGTCAATGCACTGTCCTCCGGCCAGCATGGCGTAGAGCGTGACGGTGTGGCTGCCCTCGTCGAAACGGTGCGTGAGGTTGTTGCTAGTGTAGGTGAGGCTGTCGTCCACCACCCACCGGTATTCGTCGCACGGGAAGGAGGTGAGCTGGGTGAGGGCCTCGTCGCTTGCTATCACGCTATGGTTCACAAAGCGGGTTACCCTCCCGCAGGAGTCAACCGGTTCGCGACTAAAGGCGGCATAGGGGAAACGGCCACCGGCATAGGTGGTGAGGTCGAAGCCGCACACTTGGTCGGAGAGCTGGTAGGTCACATGGCAGCCATAATCGCCGCCTTGGGTGACATGGAGCGTCCGTTGGGTGGAGAGCGTGGTGGCAGTGTCGGACATTGAATACCAACGATATGTAAATCCCTCTGGTGCAACAAAGGTGTTTTCGACACTGTCGCCACAGCTAAAAGCCATGATGCGTTTGGAGGCAGACTCTAGGGTGAAGTAGGCATAGCCGAAGTGCTGGCCTAAACTACAGTCGTGGGTGGTGACGGCCACTTTAATCGTCTGGCCGTGCAGAGGGGTGAGGTCCACACCAATGGCATCCCAGTCGTGCCACAATACATGCGTATTAAAGAGTGACGTGTTCCAACCGGATAGGTCACCCGACACAAAGTTGCCATAGTAGCAGCTGTTGATACTTTGTCCGGTTTCATCGAGTATGTCAAATTCGAAACGAGGCTGTTCCAATGGGTTGGGGTGGTTAGGGTTCTCCGCAACAATTGCATATCGAAGGATAAGTAGGTTGTATTCGCTAGTGTCCACCTGCAGGGTGTAGAAAATACCCTCATGTTCTGCCATGTTCCGCCAGTTGCCCAACCTCACCGACGAGCAAAAGCCATTGGGTACTGTGCGCAGAAGATAGCCTGTTTGTCTGTCTCGCTCGGAGGTGTCGTAGTGTATGGTGTGTCTTGAAAAGGATGAAAAGCTGCCTGAGTCAACAATGTGGTATGGTGAGTAGTAGTCGGCAAAGGTGCAGCACTTGACGGCTGAGTTGTTGTGGATGTTGGCATATCGAATCCAGTTGCTGCCCTGCAATTGGCAGTGGGTGTGGAAAAAGAGGTTTGCGTATTCGCTCTCGCCATAGGTGCAGTTTGCGTAGACCCGTGCCTCCATGTCCTCGCCTGGAGGCAGGCCGAACAGCATCAGCGAGGCCGTGTTCGTGGTCACCACTGTCCCGTTCCCTTCGGCGAAGCCGGCTGGCCCATATTCTACCCTGTAGCTGTGGTAGCGTTGTAGGCTGTCCCAGCAGAGCAGTATGTTGTCGTTGTCGAGGTAGGTGTGATAGGTGAAGCCCGATGGCGGGGGGCAGGTGGAAAAGGTGGTGCTTGAGTAGATGCTCTCGCTCTCGCCGTCGTTGCATTGGGTGTATACCCGTGCCTCCATCTCGGCCACGGTCTGCACTCCCTGAATGGTTGCCATGCAGGTATCGACCGTCATGGAGGTGCCGCTCCCTTCGGCGAATCCTTTGGGACCATACTCTACGCGGAAAGAGTCGATGCCAACGATCGGAATAGGATGCCAACGCAGCTCCACGTCGTTGTCGCTCTCGGCCACTATCTCCGCGGTCAGGGCTCTGGGCGGGGGGCATAGATGCTCGCTTGGTGTAAAGCGGTAATAGCGGTACTGCTCGGGCCAGATGGCCGAGGATATGTCTGGAGGGTAGGCTGAGACCGTGTGGTTGGCCCGGTCAACGAGGACTATATGGCTGGTGTCAAAAGCAATGCCAACGCTGACGGCCGTGGCTTCGGTAAACGTCTTTGGACCGTAAACCAAGGTGATTGAGTTGTCCTCTTCGCGCAGTTGCAGCTGCCACATATTGGCAGTGCTCCACGCGTCTTTATAACTTCTTAGTTGAATCACTTCCACCCGATGGCCCGGCGAACTAGTGTCGGTGTTGAACACTGCCGTCCGAATGTGTTCTAAGTAGGGGAGTGGATAGTCGGGACTGGTGGAAATGAAGTTCTTGTAGCCGAATATGCCGCAAAATTGTTCGTCCAGTTGCGACAGCTGGCTGGGAAACGAGCCAAAGGGCCGGGCTGTATAATCCAACGGCACACACGAAACGGCCTCGTCCAGATATATGTATAGGGTGTCGTAACAGTCCCACAGAAAGATAGGAAACGACAGCGGATATGCCGTCTCGAAATTCATGGGCCATGGAGTGGCGTTGCTCATGTCGAACCAAAGTGTGCTGTCCACCCCAGTGGTGAATTCATAGCCCTGTACGATGGTGGGTTCCGGCTGTGCCCTCAGAGTGTACGCCGCCAGCAAAACGGCGACCAACATCCCTATTTTTCGGTGTCTGCACTTCATGGGTATATTTTTTTTATGGTCGCTCAAGCCATATTCTTTATTGGGTTGGTGTCTTTCTTTTGCCCTCCCCGCCATCTACATTATTTTGTCTATTATTTCGAGTGCAAATATACGACTTTTTTTTGATAAGTGAGCAACCAATTGCAAATTGCTCGTTATTTAGATGGATTACTCATTGATTAGCGGTCAATTAGGCGACAATGATACATGAAAAACTGATGTTTGGCAATCAAGACCGTGGCGCTATAGTCGAGCGAGGGTTTTTGAAACTCCAGAGAGACTCCGTCGGGGGTTCGCCGATGGTTCGCTCGGTTAAACGAGGAAACGCTGATTCTCAGGCGTTTCTACTTTTAACCGACGGAGAAAAAGACCTAACGGGCGAAGAAATCAATGAGTTACAAATTATACTCTGAAATACAATTACTTATCTCACGTATACGGCATCCCACTGGCAGCATATATATGAAATATATATGCTGCTGCAATGTGACTGTTGCTGCATTATGAGTGACTGCCGTCTCACTCATAATGCAGAACTCAGAATTGCGTTGGCTGCTGCACAAAGGGATGCCATTGTCGCGTGTCTCCGACACGCTGAAGGGGTCGGCATTGCTGGCCCCACACTAAGCCGACAGGCGCAGTGTGGGGTTAATAGGAGTCAGCCTCTTCGAGGCTGCTGAGAAATCGGGAATAGCAACCGGCTGCCGCCCCACTGTACACTATACATTGTACACTGTACACTGTACACTAATTTCTGTCATGTCAGAAAAAATGTGTACTTTTGCATTTGTATTGACAATTTGAAAGATGAAGACTTCTGGACTGAAAAAGATGGCCGTTGTGGCCTTGCTGTTTGCCTGTGTTCCATTAGGGTGGGGGCAGAGTTGGCCCAATCGAAGTGGCGCGGGCTATTATGCCCAAGGGCACATCATGGTGCCGAAGGAGGCTGATAGTATTGAGCTGCGGGCGGCAAGGCTGCTGGCAGATTATTTGGAAGGTTTTGTGGTGGTGCCAGAGCCGGAGCAGAGCGACTCGCTCTATTCCGTGGCCAATCCGCAGTATGGGCATATGCCGCCTGCCGTCTTTGTGGGGCATACCCGCTGGGCTGAGCGGATGCTGCAGCGCAAAGAGGAGGTGCGGGACGACGGTTTCCGCCTGCTGAGCGATGGGCGGGTGGCCGCCATCTATGGCCAAAAGGGCAAGTCTGTCCTCTACGGGGCGGCACGCCTGCTGGAGTTGAAGGGTTTCCGCATGACCCACCACCAGATACCCGACGTGGCCCCCACCATCCTGCCCGGTCTGCCAGTGGTGGACGAGGTGAACAACCCCAGTTTTGCCTACCGCGAGATGTGGTACTACACCCCCCACCACAGCCCTGCCTATGCCGACTGGCACGGACTGCACCGCCGCATCCGTGTGGGCCCAGACGGCCAGTATATCGACGACAAACAGTCCGCCGGGCCTCTCCGTTGGGCCGACGGCATGTATGTACACACCTTCCAAAAACTCATCCCACCGGCCATCTACTTCGACCGCCACCCCGAGTGGTTCTCCCAGATTGGCGGCCAGCGGGTGCGCGACGGCCAGCTCTGCCTCTCCAACCCCCAGGTCCTGGATACCCTCTGCGCCAACCTCGCCACCATGATGCAGCAGCAGCCCGAGGCACAGGTATGGTCGGTGTCGAACAACGACAACTACAACGTCTGCCAATGTCCTCACTGCCGCCACGCCGACTCACTCTACGGTGGGCCGAGCGGCACGCTCATTCACTTCGTCAATCAGGTGGCGCGGCGATTCCCCGACAAGACCATTTCTACCTTGGGCTACCAGTTCACCCGCCGCGCGCCGCAGCCGGTGGGAGGCCATATTGAGAAACCCGACAGCAATGTGAGCATAATGTTCTGTTCCATCGAGTGTGGCCGACAGGAGCCTATTGCCACCGCCGCCTCCGAGGCCTCTTTCCGCAAGGACATGGAGGATTGGGCGGCACTTTGTAGAATTGAGAATGAAGAATTGAGAATTGAGAATGAAGAATTGGGAATTGAGAATGAAGAATTGAGAGTTGAGAATGGGCTGTCGCATTCTGACGATTCTCAAATTTCAATTCATCAATCTCGATTATATGTCTGGGACTATGTGGTGCAGTTCCGCAATATGTGGGACCCGTTCCCCAACCTGCATGTGCTACAGCCCAACCTCAAGTATTTCCACGACCACGGGGTGCGGTGGATGTTTGAGCAGGGCACCGGGGCCAACAACGTAACGTCGTGGATGGAACTGCGGGAGTATTTGCTGGCCAAGCTGATGTGGAATGTGGAGGCCGACGCCGACTCGCTGATGCATGACTTTTGCCGGCACTATTACGGTTGGGCTGCCCAGCCGGTGGAGGAGTTGTACCGCGAGATGGTGCGTTCGCTGGTGGCCTCGGGTAAGCGGTTGGACATCTACGGCTACCCGATTGATGCTGCCGAGGGCTATCTGGCACCCGCGCAGATAGCCAAGTATCAAGCCCTTATTCGAGCCGCCTACGACAGTCTGGGCCGTTATGACTCTGAGGGCAGGGCGTATTATGCAGATTACGGCCTCTTTACCGATCAAGTGGTGCGCGACCGCATCCGTTTCTTGGAACTCTCCATAGATTACGCCGTACTTGAATTGACCATGGCGGGGGTGCTGCCGATGGACAGCACATTCATTTCTCGTGCAAACAACTTTGTGTGTGACGGCAAACGCTTGGGAATAAACATTCTGCATGAGATGGGGTACACGCTTGACGAATATCGGTCAGATATTGAAAGCTATGTATCAAAATGCTACAAGGCAAATCTGGCAAGAAACTGTTCGGTAACTTTAAAGGCTCAGCCAAAGGAGCAGTATTTCTGTGGTGGAGGTGCCGGGCTTACCGATGGACAGTGTGGTACGCTCGACTACCGCCACGCGTGGCTGGGTTTCTATGGCGACACGCTGGATGCCGTGGTGGACCTCGGCAGACGACAGCGTGTAAATGAGGTGAGGCTGGTTTTTTTCTTCTATCCTCTTTCGTGGATATTTCTGCCCCAACGGGTGGAGTTCTATCTTTCGAACAATGGGCGCGACTGGCAGCTGGCCGACACCCGGTGGCTGGCCAACCCCGAGGTGCTAGCAGTACCACAAATAAAGACCTGCGCCACAAGGGGGCTGAAAAGGCGGGCGCGATATGTGCGGGTGGTGGCAGTGCCATTGGAAACGATACCCACCTGGCATCGTGCCACGGGCAATGCGCCGTGGATTTTCACCGATGAGATTATAGTCCGCTAGATTCGGTTGTGTGAGTCGATGAGGATGGTGACGGGACCGTCGTTGACCAGCGACACCTGCATGTCGGCACCAAATTCACCAGTTTGCACCTCTTTGCCAAATTCGGCGGAGAGGCGGGCGATGAATTTCTCGTATAGGGGGATGGCCACCTCGGGACGCGAGGCATGGATGTAGCTGGGGCGGTTGCCCTTCTTGGTGCTGGCCATGAGGGTGAACTGGCTGACCAGCAGTATGCCACTGTTGGGGACGGCGGTGATGGGAAGGTTCATGACTCCGTCGGCGTCGTCGAAGATGCGCAGGGCCACAATCTTGCGGCATAGCCAGTCGATGTCTTCGTCGCCGTCGGCATCTTCAATGCCCAGCAAAATCATCATGCCGGGTCCGATGGAACTTTTGAGTTGGCCGCCAATGGTGACGGAAGCTTGAGTGCAACGCTGGATGACTATTCGCATGTGATTTATAATTCTGAGTTCTAAATTCTGAATTCTGAGTGGGGCGGCAGCCGTTTCAATTGTGATTTCTGAATTCTGAGTGGCTCCCGCCCTCTCAACTCTCAATTCTCAATTATTGCAAGTTTGGCAAAGGCTAGGAGAAGTGTCTTTTGGCCGATGTTTTCGAAGAAGACGACGGCCTTGCGGTCTTTGCCTGCGCCTTCGACCGAGATGACCTTGCCGATGCCGAACTTGGCGTGTTGGACCTGCATGCCCACCTGAATGGCGTTGATTTCGGCGGGCGACCGCATGGCGGTGGGCCCTTGAGGCAGGGCAGAGGCTTTGGGCTGCAGCTTGCGAGGGCCGGTGCTGCTGCTCTCTTTGCGTTTGAAACTGCGCTCGGTTTCGGGGCTCCATTTCACCCCCTTGATGCCAGAAAAGGCTCGGGGCAGCTCGCCCACTGCCGGAAATTGTTTCTGGGCGCGGGGCATTTCGATATACTGTGGGTCAACTTCCTGCACAAAACGGCTCACCTCCTGTGCCGAGGAGTTGCCGTATTGGTAGCGTGTCATGGCGAAAGAGAGGGTCAGCTGCTGTTCGGCGCGGGTGACGGCGACATAGAAGAGGCGGCGTTCCTCTTCGAGGTCTTCGCGTGAGAAGATGGAGAGCGCGGAAGGGAAGAGATTTTCCTCCATGCCGACGACGAAAACATAGGGGAACTCCAGTCCTTTGGCGGCATGGATGGTCATCATGGACACCTTGTCGGCATCTTTGTCCTCGCCCTTGTCCTCTGAAGTGAGCAGAAGCACCTGCTGCAGGAACATGTCGAGGGTTTTGAACTGGTGGGTGGGAGTGTCGGAATTATCGGAGTTCTCTGATTCTTCGGAGAATTGTTCTTCTTTGTCGCAGAATTCCTGAACGCCGTTGAGCAGTTCCTCGATGTTCTCAATGCGGTTGGGGTTGTCGGGGTCGTCGTCGTTGCGCATGAGGGTAATTATGCCGGATCCAAAGACAATCTGTTTGGCCAGCTGGTAGGCATCAACGCTATGGAGCATGGCGGTGAACCGTTTGATCATCATCATGAACTCGCCTATGCGCTGCATGGTGCCGCTATTGATGCCAAGCCCAAAGGAGGGGAGGTTCTCCATCACTGTCCACAGGGCCACGTCGTTGTCGGCAGCGGCAATGCGTATCTTGTCAATGCTGGTTTGGCCAATGCCGCGGGCGGGGTAATTGATGATGCGCAGGAGCGATTCTTCGTCGTAGTTGTTGATGACCAGGCGCATATAGGCCAGCACGTCTTTAATCTCTTTGCGCCCATAGAAGGAGAGACCTTGGTAGATGCGATAGGGGACGGCATCGCGCCGAAGGGCTTCCTCGATGGCGCGCGACTGAACGTTGGTGCGGTAGAGGATGGCAAAGGATTTGTAGGGGAGGTCCTTTTCGATGTGGGCCTGCTGTATGGCTTGGGACACCTGTCGGCCTTCGTCGCGCTCATCGATGGCACGCAGTAGTTTGATGCGGTTGCCTTGGGCGTTGTCGGTCCATATCTCTTTCTCAATTTGGTCGCGGTTGTTGGCAATAACGGAGTTGGCGGCATTGACGATGACCTTGGTGGAACGGTAGTTCTGTTCGAGTTTGAAGAGGTGAAGGTTGGGGTAGTCGCGCCGGAAGTTGAATATGTTCTGTATGTTGGCACCACGGAAGGCGTAGATGCTCTGCGCGTCGTCGCCCACCACGCAGATGTTCTGAAAGCGGGCGGCCAGCTTCTTGACAATGAGATACTGCGAGTAGTTGGTGTCCTGATACTCATCCACCATGATGTAGCGGAAGCGGTTCTGATATTTCAGCAGCACGTCGGGGAAGTCGCGCAGGAGTATGTTCATATTGAACAGCAAGTCGTCGAAGTCCATGGACATAGAGTTGCGCAACCGCTTGTTGTAGAGCTTGTATATTTCGGCAATGAGGGGCTTGTGGGCATCTTTGTCGGTCTGCTGTATCTCGGGGTTGGAGGCGTAGTCCTCGGGCGAGAGCAAGTTGCTTTTGGCCATAGAGATGCGGCTCAAGACATAGCCGGGGCTGTAGGTCTTGGGGTCGAGGTTGAGGTTTTTGACAATTTGCTTTATGGCAGATTTGCTGTCGTCGTTGTCATAGATGGTGAAGGTGTTGAGGTAGCCCAGTTTGGAGGCCTCGGACCGCAGGATGCGGGCGAAAACGGAATGGAATGTACCCATCCATATGTTGCGGGCTTCGCTGCCTACCAGTTTGATGATACGCTCCTTCATTTCGCCAGCAGCCTTGTTGGTGAAGGTGAGGGCCAGGATGCTCCAAGGGTCGGCTCCCTGCTGAATGAGGTAGGCGATGCGGTGGGTGAGGGTCTTGGTCTTGCCAGAGCCGGCTCCGGCAATAATCATGACGGGTCCTTCGGTGCATTCGACGGCTTGGCGCTGTGAGTCGTTGAGTTGGCTGAGTATGTCTTCTTCTTTGTTCATTGTCGAAAAGATGGTGGTCTATAAGGTTTCAATACTAAGGCCGTAAAGTTTGGCCAGGGCATCGTAGGCGCGGACACTCTGCGATTGGCGGACACTGATGTCCAACTGGCAGTCGAGCTCGAACACCTGATTGCGCGGAGTGAGGTTTTGCTCCTTCAGTATGCGCATGACATCGTTCATCAGGGGGTACTGAAAGTGGAGTCGGTAGGTGACATCTATGGTGCATTCCTTGATGGTGGCATTGGCAATGGCATCGCGGGCGGCGGCCTTATAGGCATTGGCCAGACCGGAGGCCCCCAGCAGTATGCCGCCAAAGTAGCGCACCACCACGATGAGGGTGTTGGTGAGGTCGGCAGAGAGGAGCTGCCCATGGATGGGGCGGCCACCGGTGCCGGAGGGTTCGCCGTCGTCGTTCACACGGTAGGCCTCTTTGGTGGGACCGAGGATATAGGCGTAGCAGTGGTGGCGGGCATCGAAGTAGCGCTTCCGCAGGGCATCCAAATGCTCTTTCACCTCCTCGACCGTTGTGACGGGGAAGGCAAAGGCAAGGAACTTGCTGCCTTTCTCTTTATAGAGACCCTCTGCGGGGGCGGAAATGGTGCGGTAGGTGTCGTCAAACATAGTGCGTGTCAAAAAATTCCCCTTCTAGGCAGCCCCATTGGGTCGCCTAAAAAGCCGTGCAAAGATAAGCAAAAAAAATGACATGGAGAAACTAAAAATCCAACACTCTTGAAAATGCACAGTTGGGCATTCAGAATGACTCGTGGAATAGATGGTGGATGCTTCGTTCATGACCTAAAACGACAAGACCCACACTGTGATAGTCCAGACCTGCGTTCCCATGAATGAGGTTCCTGCACTTCTTCCTATCTTTCTGGGCGATTTCGTCATCGACCATTTCTTGTTGTAAAGGTAAAAACTAAAAAGTGGGCAGCAGCCGTCATTGCACACTATACATTGAAACGCTCCTCCGATTGCGGGGGAGCGTTTCTTTCTGTGGTGAATATTGCGGTTTAGAATTCGGCAGTCTTGGGGGTGCGGGGGAAGGGAATGACGTCGCGGATGTTGGCCATGCCTGTGACGAAGAGCATCAGGCGTTCGAAGCCCAAGCCGAAGCCGGCGTGGGGGCAGGTGCCGTAGCGGCGGGTGTCGAGATACCACCACATGTCTTTCATGGGTATGTTGCGCTCGGTGATGGAGGCCATGAGTTTGTCGTAGTTCTCTTCGCGGACGGAACCACCAATGATTTCGCCAATCTGGGGGAAGAGGACGTCGGTGCCCTGGACAGTCTTGCCGTCGTCGTTCTGCTTCATGTAGAAAGCCTTGATTTCCTTGGGATAGTCAATCATGATGACGGGTTTCTTGAAGTGCTCTTCAACCAGGTAGCGTTCGTGCTCGCTGGCCAGGTCGACACCCCAGTAGACAGGGAACTCGAATTTGCGACCGTTTTTCACAGCCTCTTCCAGAATGCGGATGCCTTCGGTGTAGGGGAGACGGACAAAGTCGGTGTCCACGACACTCTTGAGGCGTTCGATGAGGCCTTTGTCAATCATCTTGTTGAGGAACTCAAGGTCGTCGGCGCAGTGGTCAAGAGCCCAGCGGACACAGTATTTGATGAATTCCTCTTCGAGGGCGGTGAGGTCGTCGAGCTGATAAAAGGCCATTTCGGGCTCGACCATCCAGAACTCGGCCAAGTGGCGCGGGGTGTTGCTGTTCTCGGCACGGAAGGTGGGGCCGAAGGTGTATATCTTGCCAAGGGCGGTGGCTCCCAACTCGCCTTCCAGCTGGCCGCTGACGGTGAGGGCGGTCATCTTGCCAAAGAAGTCTTGCTCGTAGTCGACGCTGCCGTCTTCTTTTCGAGGTGGATTGTCAAGATTGAGTGTGGTCACCTGGAACATCTCGCCGGCGCCTTCGCAGTCGGAGGCGGTGATGAGGGGCGTGTGGAAATAGAAGAAGCCGCGCTCGTGGAAGA
>DFDY01000178.1:0-12521 GCA_002368955.1 Bacteroidales bacterium UBA3816 | reverse complement strand
GCTCGTGGAAGAAGGTGTGGATGGCATAGGCCATGTTGTGGCGGATGCGGCAGATGGCTCCAAAGGTGTTGGTGCGCAGGCGCAGGTGGCCTATCTCGCGGAGGAATTCCATGGAGTGGCCTTTCTTCTGCAGGGGATAGGTGTTGGGGTCGGCTTCGCCATAGAGGAGGATTTTCTGGGCCTGGATTTCGACACTCTGGCCGGCTCCCTGTGAGTTGACCAGTTTGCCGTCGACACTGATGCAGGCACCGGTGGTGATGCGACGCAGCAGGTCCTCGTCGAAGTTGGCCAGGTCGACCACTATCTGGATATTGTTGATGGTAGAACCGTCGTTAAGGGCTATGAAGGCAACGTTTTTGTTGCCACGCTTGGTACGCACCCAACCTTTGACGTTGATGGTGGTATCAATCAAAGGTTCTACACTTTGGGTGAGGAGTTGTTTGATTTCGATACGTTTCATGATAGTATTTTTTATTTCTTTTTTTTCATGTGAATGCTGCCCATCATCTGGTTCAGTTCGACGTCGGAGACAAATTTGAGAATGCGGTCTTCCTGGTCGCGTCGGCAGATGAGCGTGGTGTTGTCATTGGCGGCCACGATGTAGCCGTCCAACCCCTGCAGCACAAAGGTTTTGTTGGCAGGGATGTGTACGACGGAGTTCCGCACGTCGTAGGTGAAAACGGTGCCGGAGATGATGCTGTTGTTGCTGTCGTCGTGGGGATAGGTGTTGTAGAGGAGGTCCCAGGTCTCAACATCGGACCAAGGGAAAGAGGCCTCAAGGACATATACGTTCTCGGCATGTTCCATGATGCCGAAATCGACCGAGATGGTGTCGCAAAGGGAGTAAATGCGCTCGACGGTGTCGGGCGTGGAGTCGGCCTGAAGGGACAAGATGCTTTTGGCAATATTGGGCAGGAATGTTTGATAGGCTTTGCGCAGGGTTGGAAGGCTCCAGACGAAGATACCTGCATTCCAGAAGAACTCGCCCGTAGAGATGAACTGACGGGCCATTTCAAGAGGGGGTTTCTCGGTGAATGTGATTACCTTGTGGAGGCTTTGTGCGTTGGGCAGTGCGGGCGATTCGTTGAACTGTATGTAGCCGTACTTGGTTTTGGGGTCAGTGGGACGAATGCCTATGGTGACGATGTAATCGTGGCAGGCGGTGATGGCCAGGGCCTGCCGAATGTCGTGGTCGAATCTTGCCTCGTCGAAAATGGCGTGGTCGGAAGGGGTGACGATGATGTTTGCCTCGGGGTCGCGCTGAGAGATGATGGCCGCGGCATAGGCAATGCAGGGGGCGGTACTGCGGCGATAAGGCTCGCTGAGCACTTGGTAGGTGTGGAGGTTGGGTATCTGTTCGCGCACACGGTCGGCATAGAGACTGTTGGTGACGATGATGATGTTCTCGCGCGGACAGATGCGTTCAAAACGACGGAACGTAGTCTGTAGCATCGACTCTCCGTTGCCCAGAATATCAATAAACTGTTTGGGATTGTTGGCTTGGCTGATGGGCCAAAATCGGCTGCCGAAGCCTCCGGCCATGATGATACAGTAGTTGTTCAAGATTGTTGTGTATTTAGGTGATAATACTTGTTTTTATTTGATGTTAAACGCTTACCTCGCCCTTGATGTGGGGATGGGGATTGTAGCCTTCGAGTTGGAAGTCCTCGTAGTCGAAGTCGAAAATGCACTTCTTGTCGGGGTTGATATGCATGATGGGCAGGGGGCGTGGGTCACGGGTGAGCTGCAGGCGGCACTGCTCTATGTGGTTGTTGTAAATATGGGCATCGCCGAGGGTGTGGATGAAGTCGCCGTAGCGAAGGCCGCAGGCCTGCGCAATCATCATGGTGAAGAGAGCGTAGGAGGCGATGTTGAAGGGCACGCCAAGGAAGATGTCGGCCGAGCGCTGGTAGAGCTGGCAGCTGAGACGCCCGTCGGCCACGTAGAACTGGAAGAGGATGTGGCAGGGGGGCAGATGCATCTGCTCCAGCTCGCCCACATTCCATGCCGAAACCAGGAGGCGGCGCGAGTCTGGGTTGTGCTTGATTTCTTCTATGAGGTTGCTTATTTGGTCTATGTGCTTCCCATCGGCACAGCCCCACGAGCGCCACTGATGGCCATAGATGGGGCCTAGCTCGCCATCGGGTCCGGCCCACTCGTCCCAGATGCTCACCTTGTGGTCGTGGAGATACTGCACGTTGGTGTCGCCACGCAGGAACCACAGTAGTTCGTATATGATGGAGCGCAGATGCAGTTTCTTAGTGGTCAGCAGTGGAAAGCCGTCGTCGAGGTGAAACCGCATCTGATAGCCGAAGGTGCTGATGGTCCCCGTGCCGGTGCGGTCGTGCTTGGGTATTCCATTGTCGAGCACATGCTGCAGTAGGTCAAGGTATTGTTTCATGTTTGTCCTTTATTACAATAAAGGTTAACGGAAGAAATCTTTTATTATTATGTGGGAGGGATAATTTGTCTTTCCGTTGGTCGATTTCATTCTGCGAGGAGCACACCGCTCACACACCAATGTGAGAAACTGCCTGCCTGAGGTTCGCCTTGCGGGATGGCCACGGTGATGGTGTGTTTGCCACGTGGCAGTTTGGGCAGGGTGAAATAGACGGGCTGGGTGGCGGTGCCGGGGCACCAGCCGCTGCGCGAGAAGTCGCTGCTGGACATACCGTTCCAGAAATTGCCGCTGACGGGGTTCCACTCGCGGTAGCGGCCGCAGTCGCTGCGCCAAGGGGTGTAGGTGAAGAGGGGTTTGCCGTCGATGAGGATGGTGTGAGTCTTGGGGTTGAACTCGTCGCCCCCATCCCAGCCCCCGTGGCCGGTGGCAATGTAGCGCAGGCGGTAGCGGGCGTTGGTGTCGTAGATGCTAAATTGAACATTGAGGCTGTCTGTACCAAAGAGTCTGCCGTAGTTCTGTCCGGCCATCTCCAGCACGTTGCAGGTGTTGAAGAGGGGACAGGGCTGGTTGAAATCTGATTCGGGCAAGGCGGGGTCGGTGCCGCCGGGGTAGGACTTGAGGTCGAGGGTGACGGTGTGGCCCCCCTTGTCGTAGTTGCCAATCCAGATGCCAATCCACACTTCGCCCTGCAGCAGTTGTGCCAGGTCGGTCACCTCTTGTTTGTAGTAGGCCTCGTCCTCCCAGTCGAGACCGTCTATCTGCACGCGGTCGTTGAACTGCCCCACGCCAAAGGGGGTGAAGAAGCGCATGAGCTCTACGGGGGGCTCATAGATGAAGGAGGAGATGCGGTATTGGTGCAGGTGGCTGATGCCGGGACGGATGCCTTGATAGCGTTCGCCGTCGCGCCCGAAGAAAGTGGGGAGGCTGTCGGGATGGTTGTTGATGCCGTCGAAGAAGTTGGGCTTCAGGTCTATGTCTGCTTCGGGTATGACAAACACCGACCCCGTGCGGTCGTAGGCGTCGCCGCTGCTACGCTGGTGCAGTTCGAGGAAGGTCTGGTAGTGGGCGGGCAGCTGTGGCAGCCGTATGCGCTTGAGGGCCAGGGTGCCACCCGCATAGTGGAGCACGCTGTCGAAGGGGGTATTCTCGCGATAGTTGCCGGGGATGTGGTCGTTCTTGCCGCACCAGCAGAGCTGCACGCTGTCGAAAATGCGGGTGGAGATGACCATCTTCTGGCGTTTGAGGTTAGAGAGTTCGCGGCCAGAAACCAGCGGGACTCTGCTGTCCAGATAGAATTTGCTGCTGTGAACTTTCTCGGTGCGCACCAGTTGCATCTGGCACTGCCCGTTGCGCCAAAAGCTGACCAGCAGGCCGGGGAAGCGGCCGTAGTAGGGCACGGGCGAAAGGCTGCGAGGCTCTTGGCTTCGTGTGTTGGAGCCACCGTGCCAGATGGTCTTGAAAGGCTGCACGTAGAACTCCAGCTTGTTGCTGTTGATGGAGCAGGTGTAGCGGGTCAGGCCGCCCACTTGGTCGGTGTCGAACTGGATGTCCTTGCGGCTGTAGGGGGCAAGGGTGCGGTAGCGTTCCCAATTGCCGCCGTCGAAGAGGTGGGTAAGATAGGTGATAGAATCAGTGTTCTCGTCGACAAAAATGTCCTCAACCGAGTAGCCCTTAATGTAAGAGCCTTTGTCTCTCTCCACATGGCGGTGGTATTCGTCGGGCAGCCGCTCGCCTGTCATCACAAGGTATTGCCACGACCCGTGGATTTCTATCTGGGTGTACTGGGTGTCGATGTGCTCGCCGTATTCGTAGGTAGCGTACACAAAGTGGTTGGCATTTTTTGTCACCTTGACGGGTTGGGTCTGTGCCCAAAGGCTTGTGGTGACTGCAAGGAGGAGCAGCAATGGGGTGAGTCTTTTGTTCATTGTGTGTGTTGATTGGGTTGATTTTCAAATCATTTGCGTTTCCTGCCCGCTTTCGTGACGGGTCGGGTGCTAATGGGTATTGGGTTGGAAGTGGTGGGGTCGTGTTCTTGAGAGAGAGTTGGGGTGGGGCTTTGTGTTTTTTTGTCTCATCAGAAAGATATGCACAGGGTTGTGTATCACGTTTATTTATAATGTCTATATACTTAGGTGGGCGGCTATGGGCTGGGGCGGCCTTGCGCGCTTGGCTTCCAATGGCCGTGCCTCATCATTGCCTTGCGCTCAGTCGGTTTTGGCGTTGTTGCCCTCTTGCTCCTCGGGCAGGTCAATGACTTTGAAACGTGACTGCCGTTGATGCCAGCGGTCCAGTGCCAGCTGCCGCAAGTCTGCCACATCGTCGCGCTCGTCCATGATTTCCAATCCCACGATGGTTTCGATTATGTCCTCAAGGGTGAGGATGCCTTGGAAGCTGCCATATTCGTCTATCACACAGGCGATATGTTGTTTGTTTCTGAGCATCAAGTCCCATATTTGCGAGACGGGCAGTTTCTCGCCATACATGGCAATTTCGCGTTTGATGTCGCCCAGGGTGGTGTTGAATTTGTCCTCGGTGAGCAATTCTAGGGCCTCGCTGCGCAACACATAGCCGGTGATGTACTCGTCGGAGTCGCTGTAGACGGGGATGCGCGAAAAGTGCGAGTAGGTCTTGTCGAGATAGAACTCCTTGAGGGTCATCTGCTCGGGGGCGATGGCGGCCACGGTGGTAGGGGTCATTACGTCTTCGGCCTTCACGTCGTCCAGCTTGATGACATTTTGGATGATTTTGTTCTCGTCCTCGTCAATGACCTCCTCGTCTTCGGCCATATCGGCCATGGCGGCTACCTCTTCACGGCTGACGGCGGTCTCCTCCTCGTCGGTGGCAGCGATGCTTTTGCTGAGCTTCTCTACTACCCACACAATAGGGAAAAGGAGGGTAATGATGATATGCAATGCCCGTGCGGTGAAGCCCATAAGTTTCCTCCAATAGTTGGTTCCAATGGTCTTAGGAATGATTTCGGAGAACACCAGTATGAGGATGGTGGTCATGATGGACACCAATCCGAACCAACGGCTGCCAAAAACCGCTGTGGCTTGGGCACCCACCCCGGCAGCTCCAATGGTGTTGGCAATGGTGTTGAGCGAGAGGATGGCCGCTATAGGGCGGGCGTTGTCGGTTTTGTATTTCTTGAACCGTTTGGCAGGCTTGTAGCCTTCGTCCTCACGCATGTTGACGAAGGACAGGGGGGTTGACATCAGCGTGGCTTCCAATATCGAGCATAGGAACGATACGGACATGGCTGAAAAAAGGAATATGAACAGGAGTGCCATTGTTTCTATTTTACATTTATTTCGTCAATCATCAGCCAGGCGGGGTTCGCTGCGGCCACATGCCATGGGGGCAGCGTCGGCTGGCAATGAATTCTGATTAATATATATTTTACATTGGGGGCTTCGGCAGGGTGGAAGAGTCCTTGATTGGGACGGAAGGTGCATCGCATGGCCACACGGCGGCTTTCTTGCTGTGGATTGGCGATGGGATGGTCAGCTACGAGAGGTTTCCATCCGGAATAGGACCGGCCGTTTTTGGACCATTGGGCTTCTACCCGTGTGGGTTGCAGCACCCAGTCTTTGGCGTTGTGGCAGAATCCGATGGCTATTTCGTTGAGGTTGGTGGGCTCGTTCAGAGCAATGATGAGGTCGATGCTGTCGCGGCCGTTGAACCCAGTCCACCCCTCACTATAGTTTCCGGCAATGGCCAGATGGCCGTCGTGCAACATTGCGGGATAGCCTTTGCTGTACTCAAAGCTGGGATAGTCGGTGGGTTGTGATTTGTCGCCATAGGTCTTGACTTTGATGGAGTCCACTCTGTTGGGCGCTGGGGCTGGGAAAGGCAGAGAGAGGGCCTTGGGTTCGTCAAAATAGTAGCCGCTGTAGTGCCATAGGTTGACACTGTCGCTCTCCTGTGTGGGAACCATCACTAGGCGGAACCGCTGTATGCTGTCACCGCTGATGCGGTAGGGCTTTCTTACTCCCGGGCCGCAGGTGGCGGTACCCAGCCCTGCCTGTCGGGCGTCGATGTTCACTATATAGTGGTCGGCCTTGGTTAGGTCTTTGATTCGGCGGGCAGCGGTCATGACGCTGTCTTCGTACTGCCGTATGCTGAAATTGATGGGCTTTTGGTTGGCACTGCAAAAGTTCAACCGCTTGTCGGCCAGTGCAAAGGAGGTCCAGTAGGCGGTGCGGTTGCCACTCTCTTGTGGCACTACGTGCAACTCTCCGCACACCTCGTCGGGCGTGGTGGCATTGTGGCCTTGCCATTGGGCTGCCTGGCGGTCGGGATAGCTCTCGTAGAAATTGCCCCACCACTCAACTTCATGGCAGGCACTGTCAATGCCCAGCTGTATGCCCAGTTTGGGCAGGGTGCGGTAGTTGCCACCGGGTTGAAGGGCATAGCTCAGTTGCAGGCGTCCTTCGGCATCCACGTCGAGTATCTCCCGCAGCATAAGGCTGCGTCCTTCGGGGTTGCTGAGTTGCAGCAACAGGGTGATGCGGACCATCAGGTCGGCATTGCCTGGTTGGTCAATCGTGCAGCTTAAAGGGGTGGATTCAAGCTGTCCAAGACCCTCCCAGGCGCGGGCACCATAGGGGTCGACCAGGTCGTTGAGGGTTGGTGGCCGCCAGAAGTTCCATCGCAGGGGCTGTTCCAACATTTCCTGTCCATAATAGGCATATTGGGTGATGTAGCCGTTGCGGGTGTCGACGGAGAGGTCAAATATGTCGTCGCGACCGATTTTTATTAGGTGGTTTTGTACATCCTGATGGCAGGTGAAACCTTTTGATGGAGCGTCAGGGACGTCGACGGAGTCTACTGGAACCTCGATGTTGGTTATCTCAAACTCGTCATGGCTGTTCTCGCTGAAAATCCAAGAAGTGCCGTCGTCGTAGGGGTCGTTGACCTCGTAGCTGTCGCCCGTGAAGTTGAAGCGTATGAAAAGCCGCTCGCCCGGCAGGGGCTCTATTGCGGGCATGCGGAAATGCAGCCTGCAACTCTCACCGGCGGGCAGGTGTGGGTGGAGGGTGTCGCTGTAAATGCTGTCTCGAAGCGAGGAGTAGATGCGGTATTTGCAGATAAAGTCGTCGGCATCGCGGAAGTTGAAACCATTGTGCAGGGTGTAGTATTGTTCGCCAGAAGGCAGGGTGACCTGCCTCACGTTGAGGTTTTGGTAAACTTGCTGCACCTCGCTGGCATGGGCGTGGGGCTTGCGGTCGCTGCCGATGATGCCGTTGGCACAGAAGGCGTCGTCGTCGCGTATGCCGGGCAAGGCCCCTAAATCGCCCCCAACGGCAAACCACGTCTGGTTCGAGGCTAAGGAGCGGTTGATGGAGTCGTTTGAGGGGGTGATGCAGCGGGCACCGGTGAGGCGGCTGTCGGTGCTGGGAATGATGAAGCTCTGATCCACCCAGTCCCAGATGAATCCGCCCTGCAACTGGGGATATTTGTCAATGGTGTCCCAATACTCGCGCAGGCCCCCAAGGCTGTTGCCCATGGCGTGGCAGTATTCCACCATGATGAAGGGGCGGCGACGATTGTCCTGGAGGTCTTCGTTGGGGTCGCATTCTGTGGGTCGGCGGTCGGTGCGGGTGAAGACATCGTCGCGGCTGCGCCACTCGCGGCAGTAGTCCGAGAGGTGCTCCACGCTGGAATACATCTCGCCTACGATGTCGGTGTTCCAATCCATAACGGCTCGCTCGTAGGTGACGGGTCGTGAGGCATCCATCCCTTTGAGGTACTTATAGGTGCGCTGGGTGGCAATGCCGTTGCCGCACTCGTTGCCCAAAGACCAGACAATCACCGAAGGGTAGTTGCGGTCGCGGTGATACATGTTGCTCACACGGTATATCATGGGCTCTATCCACTCCTCTTTTTTGGCAAGGCTGCTCTCGCCATACCCTTGGGCGTGTGATTCGATGTTCGCTTCGTCCCATATGTACATTCCATAGCGGTCGCAAAGTTCGTACCAATACTCGTCGTCGGGATAGTGGCTGGTGCGAACGGCGTTGATGTTCAGGTGCTTCATCAGCATGATGTCGAACTCCATCTCTTCGCGGCTGACGTAGTGGCCCGTGTAGGGGCTGTGCTCGTGGCGGTTGGCTCCCTTGATGGTGATGGGCACCCCGTTGATGCATAGTTGTCGGGTGGTCATGATGGTGTCGCCCACGCGGTATTCCACTTCCCGGATGGCCACATTGCGGAAACCCACCTTGCAGCCCAGCACCTCTACGATGGTGCCGCTGCTGTTTTTCAGCCGTAGAATGAGGGTGTATAGGTAGGGCGTTTCAGCCGTCCAGGGATGCACGTCATGCACCTTGCACACAGGGTCGCCAAAGGTGACAAAAGATTCGTGGGCATCCATCCCTCGTTCCTGTCGCAGCACCTGATGGCCACCATTGTCGAGCAATTCCATCTCAACGCTCATCTTGCCAGTGAGGGCAGCAGAAAGGTCAACCCGCAGGTCCAAAAGGCCCTGGCCGCTCCGCTCGTCTATTTTAGCCCCCACCTTATAGTCGCTGACAAACACCCGCGGCGTGCTGTAAAGGCACACATCGCGCTCAATGCCGCTCATCCGCCACATGTCCTGGCACTCCAGATAGCTGCCGTCGCTGAAGCGGATGACCTTCACGGCCAGCCGGTTCTGCCCTGGGTGGACATACTTGGTGATGTCCCACTCGGCTGGCGTTTTGGAGTCTTCGGAATAGCCTACACGGGTGCCGTTGATGTAAAGATACATGGCCGACTTGACGGCTCCAAACTTGATGAATATATGGCGACCACGCCAGCTTTCGGGCACCTGAAAGTCGTGCACGTAGCATCCGGTGGGGTTCATTTCGCGCGGGGCATAGGGAGGTTGGGAGGGAAATTCGTTGCTGATATTAGTGTATACCGGTATGCCGAACCCCTGGGTTTCGATATTGCCAGGAACGGCTATGTCTGCCCAGTCCGACACGTCGTAGCCGACCGAGTAAAAGTTGGGCGGACATACCGCAGGGTCTTCTGCCAGAAAGAACTTCCAAGTGCCGTTGAGGTTGCGGTAGTAAGGCGACTCGCGGTATCGAAGCTCGGCAATGGCACTCTCGTCGGCATAGGGAATCACATTCACATGGGGCGGCACCTTGTTCAAACTGAACGTGTTCACGTCGTCCCATGCGTCCTGTGCCATAAGCGTGAGAGGCAGGTTGGCTAAAGTGAAGATTAATAATAATATAATAAAACAAAACCTCTGTTTCATACAAATAAATAAAATGCAAAGATACTAAAAATAATTGAGATACTAGAATTATGAATGTTGAATTCTGAATTATAAGCCGGGTGGCCTCCCAGCCCCTAATCCCAAACCCGGATTGACAAATCAGGCACCTCTCCTCCATAGCAGAATCTTTTTTGTACCGATTCCAATTTTTCTTTGTATTTTTGCAAATCGAATCGGCTCCGCGACAATTGCTCATAGGAACCTGATGCTTAATACTTACGCGATGGTTGGACTGGTCATACGAACCACTGGCAGCTGGTACAAGGTGCTGCCCCAAGGTGCTGCCCAATGTGCTCTCGACCCCGATTGGGAGCACGCGCTGGTGGACTGCCGCCTGCGGGGCAACTATCGCCTGCGGGGCAATAAGCAGACTAATCCCGTGGCTGTAGGCGACGAGGTGGAGTATGAACTGCAGGAAGACGGTACAGGCGTTATCAGTGAGGTGTGCGACCGTCGTAACTATATTGTGCGCAAAGCCACCAAACTCAGCAAGCAGACTCATGTCATTGCGGCCAATCTTGACCGACTCTGCATTGTGGCCACCTTAGGTTTTCCCCGCACCTCTACCGGTTTCATCGACCGCCTGCTGGTCACCGCCGAGGCCTACCATATCCCCGCCTGCATCATTTTCAACAAGTGCGACCTCTATGATGACTCCCTCTGGGAGACACACAATGAAATAAAAGGCATTTACGAGGCTGCCGGCTATCCGGTCTTGGCCGTCAGTGCCCTCAATGGCGATGGCATTGAGGAGGTGCGTCAGGCAATTGCTGGGCAAACGGTGCTCTTCAGCGGCCACTCGGGCGTGGGCAAGTCGGCCTTGCTGGGCGCCATCGCCCCGGGGCTCAACCTCCGCGTGGGCGAGGTCAGCGAGTGGAGCCTCAAAGGCAAGCACACCACCACCTTTGCCGAGATGTTCCCGCTGGTGCTGCCCGGCACGGCCACCAGCCACCCCACCTTCCTCATCGACACCCCCGGCATCAAAGAGTTCGGCATGGTCGACTTCTCGCTCGGCGAGCTCTCCCACTTTTTCCCCGAGATGCGGCGGGTGCTGCACGACTGCCACTTTGCCAATTGCACCCACCGACACGAACCCCACTGCGCCGTCAAGCAGGCCGTCGACGAAGGCCTCATCAGCGCCGAGCGCTACAACAACTACCTCGGCATCTACGACCAAATCGAGAGCGGCAACCAGAGTTGGTAGGGAATAACCGATTCGGGAGTCATGATTTACTCATCATTAAGGCCTCACCCAGGTGAAAGTCACCTCGTCGGCTGGAATTCCTGTATGGTAGTAGGAGAAGTATTCCTCAACCTCATTCTGAGCGTAATAATGATATAATTCTAATAAACTGTTATGTACCGGCTCTGTGCAAATGATGGTGCATACCCCTGAAGAAGTAGAAAGACCACTACACATATCTTCTTTCAGATCACACAACTCCATATCGAATTGGGAGAGGTCGAGAAAAGTCAGATGGGTGCAATTGTAAAACAACTTGCACATATTAGTCACATTTGAGGTGTTGAAATTGGATAAGTTGAGGCTAGTTAAACTACGGCAATCCATGAACATGCCACCATTCCAATCGAAACCACTACCCGGACGTTGCCCCCAACTACCGCCGTTTCTGAATACCTTAATTTTGTAGCCCATGGAAACTACTTTGGAGGTGTTGAAATTGGAGAGGTCGATACTCGTCAAACTACTGCACCCCTTAAACATGGCATCCATGTGCTCGACATTGGCGGTGTTGAAACTGGTGACATTCAGGCTTGTCAGGTTCTTACACCCCTCAAAGAGTCCACGCATGTCGGTCACTTTGGAGGTGTTGAAGCAGGAGACATTAAGGCTCGTCAAGCCACTACAGCCAAAAAACATGCCGTCCATGCGATTTACATTGGAAGTGTTGAAGCTGGAGACATCAAGAGCCGTCAGTTTGCTACACCCTCGAAACATAATAGTCATGTTGGTCACATTGGAGGTGTTGAATCCTTTACCGAAATCTATGGAAGTCAACTTAGAACAGTTATAGAACATCTGTCTACAGATGGGATTGGCATCAATGAAACCTGCCCGGGTGGTGACTCGTCACACCCTGCCTTCTAAAATTCCAAAGACGGGAACAGGCGATGATGGAGAAGAAAGACTTACCCCGCTTCTGACACTGGAATTGTTGCATTCAAACACCACAGATGTGGCATTCGCTGGAATGATACTATTGAAAGTCTAACCGTCAACCAATTCAGCGTGGAGGGTATCATAGTCTTTCTTGCAACTCACTGCCAACAGGGTTATAGCAGCCAATATCAGGGTGTTAATAGTAATTCTGTTTTTCATAATGGTGTATGTTTATGTGTGCAAATATACAAATAATATTCAGATGAAACGCATTTTGTTGTTTTTTTCCTTTCAATCGCTCATTAAGGTTTAAGGCAAATGAAAATAATAATTGTTTAATCGAAATGATTTATGTAATTTTGCAGTTGTATTGCAAAATTGCATAAAAACACTGTACGCCATGATAAACAGAAAGTTAGAATACGTTATTACGGAAAATTTGAAATATTTCCCTGTGGCAACCATCACGGGACCACGCCAGTCGGGCAAAACCACGCTCATTCGAAGCATGTTTCCCGACCTGCCATACTATTCGTTAGAGAACCCCGACACAAAAGCTATGGCTATGGGGGACCCAATGGCATTCCTTTTACAGCACGGCAGGGGCATGGTTCTTGACGAGGTGCAGAATGTACCCGAACTGTTGTCGTATCTACAGGGTATCGTTGACGAACACCGTGACCGCAAATACATTTTGTCGGGGAGCTCTCAGTTTAAACTGCAGAATA
>DFDY01000190.1 GCA_002368955.1 Bacteroidales bacterium UBA3816 | reverse complement strand
CGAGTTTCAGGGCCTTGGTGAGCTCCTCGGCAGTGAGGTCGCCGTTCTCGAAGTATTTCTCCATCAGTTCGTCGTCAGCGGCGGCAGCTTCCTCGACGAGGGCCATGCGCATTTCGGCAGCCTTGTCGGCATAGGAGGCGGGAATCTCTTCTTCGGTGGCTTTGCCGTCCTTGAAGGTGTACATCTTGTTGCTGACGATGTCAACTATCTGGTTGAATCCCAGTCCGGGATTGGTGGGGAACTGGAGGACGGTGCATTTGCCGCCAAAGAAGTCCTTGAGTTGGTTGACGCTGTCGTCGAAGTTAGCCTTTTCGGCGTCGAGGTGGTTGACGACAAAGATCATCGGAGTGCCGAGTTTGGTGGAGTAGCGGTAGGCCACTTCGGTGCCGACTTCGACACCGCTCTGGGCGTTGACCACGACAACGGCGGCTTCGACTACGTTGAGGGCTGCGGCCAGCTCGCCTTGATAGTCGGCGAAGCCGGGGACATCGAGGATGTTGATTTTCTTGCCACCAAATTCGGTGTACATGAGGGAGGTCTCGACGCTGTATTTGCGGTCGAGCTCGATGTCGCGATAGTCGCTGATGGTGTTCTTAGTGTCTACGCTGCCGCGGCGGTTGATGAGGCCGCCACAGAAGGCCATGGCTTCGGCCATGGAGGTCTTGCCCGATTTGGCACCGCCCACGAGGGCGATGTTGCGGATGTCGGATGTCTGGTATACTTTCATGTTGTTATTTTATTTTGTTATTTATTTCTATGTATAAGGGTATTCTGTAAGCCAATGGGGATGAGTGTCTTATTGGCTTGCGAGGTGCTTTTCCACCGAAAATACCGAATGGCAAAGATACAAATAAATTTGAAAATAATGAAATAAATTGTGTGTGAAATAATGAAATATCAAAAAAATAGTAGTACTTTTGCAAATCAATACGAAGTTTAAAATTGAAAAAAGAGCATTGAAGATGAACAAGGTGTGAATGCTGGAAAGTGTTCAGGCCATTGGGCTTAGAGAAAAATGGGAGTCATTGCAAAGCAAAGTATAAAAGGGGCCCTCGCCAATTATCTGGGGGTACTGATAGGAGCAGTCACCACGTTTTTTGTGGTGACGGACTTGCTCACCCGGGAGGAAATCGGCCTGACGAGGGTGATGGTGGATGCGGCGATGCTTTTTGCCGGTCTGGCACAGCTGGGTACGAACTCGTCGATACTTAGGTTCTATCCACGTTTCCACACCCCCGATAATCCCGAGTTGCGTGATCACGGTTTCTTCGGTTGGACGTTGTTGCTCCCTTTGGCAGGCTTCTCTATCCTGGCGGTGCTCTTTTTCATTTTCAAGGACAATATCGTGGCTTACTATGCCGAGGAGGCTCCGCTGCTGGTGGATTTTGCCTACTTGCTACTGCCGCTTACCTTCTTTGTGCTGTATATGACGGTGTTCGAGACGAATGCCAGTGTGCTGTTGCATATCGCCCTGCCGAAGTTTGTGCGAGAGGTGCTTATCAGGGTGTTGAATCTCGTTGCTTATCTGCTTTATGGTTTCAGGGTGATAGACCTTGACTTGTTTGTGATACTCTTCTGCTCGTCGTATGCAGTGGCGATGATAGTCAACTTCGTTTATCTTCTGTCGCTGGGACGGGTGTCCTTCAAGCCCGACTGGCATTTTGTCGATAAAGGGTTGCTGCGTGAGGTGGGGGTCTACACTCTCTTCATGACTGCCACAGTGCTGGCCGGCAATATCAAACTGTTCAATTCCATTTTCCTCGCCAAGGAAAGCCTTGTCGCTGCAGGAATCTATACAATAGCCTGTTATATCGCCAATGTGGTGGAAATCCCCTACCGCTCGCTGGGAGCCATTTCCAGCCCGATTATCTCTAAGGCCGTGGCGGCGGACGATATGTGCGAAGTGAACAGGCTGGGGCAGCAGGTGTCCCTGCATCAGCTGTTGGTGGCCTGTATGCTGCTATTCTTTATCTGGATAAACCTCACGCCTTTGTTTGCACTGATTCCCAATGGAGAGGATTATGTGTCGGGGATGGGTGTGGTACTGTTCCTCGGTATGGCGAATATCCTAAACTCCACCCTCAGCATCGCGACCAACATCCTTAATTTTTCGAAGTATTTTGCCTATTCGTTCCTCTTCATCTCGCTACTCACGGCAGCGGCCATCACACTGAACATATTGTTTATACCCATGTGGGGAGTCACCGGTTCGGCATGTGCCACACTGGTGGCCTATATCGTCTATTTTGTCCCGCTACTGACGATGCTTTGGGTGCGGCTCAGGGTAACTCTCTTCAGCCGCAAGCAGTTGGGCGTTCTGTTGCTGACGGTTGCGTTGTTCGCCCTCAACGCCCTTTGGGAATGGCTTGTCTCGCCCTTGTTCCTGCGTCTGGGAGCAGGCATCGCGGTCGTGATAATTCAAGCCTTGGTCCGCACAGCAGTCTTTGCTGTAGTGGCCACAGTGGCTGTGCGTAAACTCAACATCTCCCCCGAAGTAAACTCCATTATCGAGAGGATTCCGGGCATCAGACGCAAACGTGGCAACTAACACATCTCTTGGTTTATGCAGATGTCGGAAGCGTTCAACGCCTCCCGACAGGAAGAGCCTACACAAAGACGTCATTTAGTGTGTACGGGAGAGTATGGCATTCCTCTCGGAGGAGGTATCTGGCGCAAAGACGCGATTTCCAAAACAGCAAGGCACCCCGCTTGGA
>DFDY01000037.1 GCA_002368955.1 Bacteroidales bacterium UBA3816 | reverse complement strand
GCATTGTTATATGCTGTCAGCATATAGTCGAATGACAACTCGGCATTCTCACTGAGATCGATTTCGGGGGTGACCAGCCAATACTTGCAGTTAGTGCCGTACAGGTTTACCTTCACATGCGACGACCCATCGAATGCCGTGATCGAGCGTGTCCATCCACTACTGGTGTTGGTCAAGGTTGCGCTGTGCGTGGAGTCGATATAAAGTCCACTGTAGCGGTTCCAGCAGGAAGAGAGTTGAGTAATGTTGGTGATATTGTCAAAGTTCATGCTCCACGGCAGGGGCAGGGCCGCGCAACTGGTGACAAATGACGCGGCACGGGCATTGGTGGGTTCACCCCAGCAGATGCTTCGGACATCAACGGTGTAGTTGGTGCTAGGAGTGAGGCCCATCAAGGCATAAGTAGTCGCGCCAGTGACGGTGACACTGTCGGCAGTGATACCGTCACTCCATCGCACGATGTAGGAGCCAGCTTCGCTGGGGTCGGTCCATGTAAGGGTGGCGCCATAGGCCGTGACATCCGATGTCACCAATGTAGCAGGGCGGTTACAACTGCTGACAGTATCGACCACGATGCTGTCGATGTAGCTGGTAATGGCGGTTGTACCCGTGCTAGTCTGCATGATGGCAATGCGTGTGCCGGTGCCACTGTAGCCGCCGAACTCCACCTCAAATTCGTTCCATCCGATCACGGAAGGTGTGAGGGTAGCCAGACGGGTGAAGGTGGTAGTATCAGATACGCTCTCGCTAACACCAACGGCAATCTTCACCTTGTTGATATTGGTGGTATTACCACCATATTTATAGAAGAACCGAATCTTAAGCGTATTCAGGGCCGTCTCAAACTCTGGCAAGTAGGCCACAGAGTATTCCTTAACGGCGCTGGAAGTGCCTTTGGAATATATTTTGAGCGACTTGAAGCCGTTGAGGGCGTTCCCTGTGCCACTCGCGCAATAGGGATAGTTGTTGCTGACAAGATTGTTGGAAGAGTTGTTGTACAGACGATTCCAACAGCGGTTCATGCCAGCCGACTGAGTAGCAGTCCAATCCTCGAAATTCTCCACGAATGGTATTGTGGACACCGGTGCACACAGCGTGCTTACCGGAGTCGTATGGGGCAACGTGAGGCTGCCGTCGTTACAGATAGTAACCACGCTGATAGTATAATCACTCGAGGCGCTGAGGCCTGTAATCGTATATACAGTGTCATTGAAATCGACGCTGTCGGTGACGTCACCCAAGGTATAATAACAGCGGTAGGAACCCTCGTTCATAGGGTCGGCAATATGGAGTGTAAAACCTTCGGTAGTGACATTATCGACACTGATACCCTGTGCACGGACGCAGGCAGGCATCTCATGCACGTCAATATCGTCAATATACCACGATTTGGCCGAACCTCCCGAGGGAAGGTAACGCAAGGCAATACGAGAACCACTAGGTGCATTGGGGAAGACTGAGGCGCAAAGACCATAGCCGGCGGCAAACTGGGCGCAGGGATAGCCCACCTCGGCGACAAACGAACTGCTGTCGTCGGCGTCGGTCACATAGCCCACCTGCAGGGTGCCCCCGAAGCTGCCGGTCTCGGAAGGCCGTGCCATAAAGCTCACCTCGAGGGCATTGGCCTCCTGATCAAACTCGGGCAGCACCAGTAGGTCCTTCGAGTTGCTGTTGTTACCATAGATACGCAGCGTATAGCCTTCATCACCGTATCCGCCGGTAGAACTTTGCGATGGGCGGAAGAGTTCCAGCCGGTCGAGATTGCTCCCCTTGTAGAACTTCCAGCAGGGGAGTGTACTGTCCTTCACAGCGTAGCCATAGCCATTGGGATGAGCCACATCAACAAACTGGCTGAAATCCTCATGGTAGGGAATCGCCTGTGGGCCGCAGGCAGTACGGAAAACCGTTTCGGTGAAGCCCGTGGTGGTATCAGTACAAAGGGTTTTTACACGCACCACATAACGCCTGTTGGGAGACAAGCCTGTGATGCCGTAGCTGGCGGAAAACACCTCCGCACTGTCATCTGCAGTATAATACACCATATAATGGTTCGAACTGTTGGGATCGACAATAGTGATGTCCGCCGTGGTGGCCGTAATGTTGGAGACAAGCACCTGTGAAGGCTTTACGCACGAGGGCAGTTCGGAAACGGTCACATTGTCAAGATAGGCCGGGCCGTTGTCGTTGCTCCGCAATGCCAGACGCCCTCCGGTTACACCAGCGAAAGTCACGTCGAAGTGGTTCCAGCCACTGCCTTGCGGCAAACAGGTCGCTATGGGGGTAAAAGTCGTCCCATTGGTGACATCGGCGATGACGCCAGCCTCAAAACCATGACCATAGCTCGACAGCACGTCGAAACTCAACTGCAGTTGCTGGGGCGTATCCTCAAACGGGGGCAGGACGAGCACCGTGGGACTCGACGGACGACTGCTCACATAGAGACACTGGCCTCCGGCGGCGTTGACCGACGAGGAATTGTTGATATAGGGGTCAGAGGTACTGTAGGGATTAATCAGATCCCAGCAGAACACATGGTTGGAGAAGAATGATGCCGCAGTGGAATAGGACGATCCGCTACCCGACTGGAAGTCCTCGGTCCAAGGCAAGGCACTGTGAGCTATGGTGACGCACGGGGTACGGAACGTGGCGTTGCGCGAAGCCGTCTGCGTACCGTCGGCGCAATTGGAATAGACCTTCACCGTGTAGGCTGTATTAGGCGTAAGGGTGGTGTAAGAGATGGTCTGCATATAGACTACCGTGCTATCCTCCAACGAGTCGCCGGAAAAGAGCATCACAGTATAGTCGTTCACATTGGTGGTGTCGGTGATGTTCACCGTAGCCGTGGAAGCCGTAATGCCTGTCACGCTGACGGCTTGCGCCTTGGGACAAGAAAAGGCCGCGTTAGGGTCGGCAGCATAGATGATGTTATTCACGCCGGGGAAGGTGTAGTCGCTGCATGTCGATTCACTTATTCTCAGATGCGTGCTCGTCAATGTCGTCGAGCCATAGACACTACCATAACTATTGCAGTTCCATTCCATAGAGGGCGTCAGCACGACACCTTCGGCAGGGTCGTTGTAGTAGAGTTCCTGCAGGAATCCGCCGCTACCCATAACGTAGTGAAAGCGCTCGTCATACGCCGCAATAGTGTCCAGCGCATCGAGCAGGGTGATGCTGCCGTTCCATCGCACACCCCAGATGACCACTGTAGGAGTGTAAGCGGCCGTGTTGTCATCCCATCCGATAGCCACTACCGTACTGTTGTTGCCACTTCCTGTCCAGAACTGCACATCAGCAGGATCAATGGTAGTCAACTGGGCCGAGGCCCCCAAAACAAGCCCCAGCCCCATAATGAATGTTAATAGTTTTTTTACCATGTTTTTGATACTTTTAATTGTTAATAGCATTATCTCCAATCTCCAGTATCGGTAAGAACAGACGGGGAAAAAAACGGCAAACATGGAAACACGCCAAACACGCCGTTGCGGCGGTGCATAAAACCATGGTCGGGTCGCTTCTCCTCGAAAGCGGTACCGATTTCATCGGTTTGGCAGGTCTTCTGGCTTGCTCCTCTCGGCCCCGTCTTCCCATGCGCCTATGACGACGCACAGTGACATATCTTCTTGGGCTTCAACTTATGAGCTTACAGCAGCGGGACTGCGCCGGACTCTCACCGGCTTCCCTCTTGGCGCCCTCCTCGGGCGACCAAACCGATTGCAAAAGTACAAAATAAAATCGACATACCAAAAAAAAACTTTCACCAAATCCGTTTCACCTTTCGTCCATGCAATATAAGGCCCTTTTCGCCGAAAGGCCCAAATCGTTCCCTTATGGTAGCATAAGTAAGCCTATGGCGGCATTTGTCACCATAGGCTTGCTCTTTTATTCGTGGAACAATTACGCTAACTCGTTTCTATTTCTTCACCAGTTTCAGGTAGTTCACCTCTTCGGGGGCCTCCTTGTCGCGACGGGTCTTGACGCGGACGATGTAGGAGCCCGCGGGGAGTTCTTTGATGTTGAAGAGGTCGGTGTCCTTGAAGGCTGCGAGCCTCCGCCCGTGCATATCCATCACCACCACCTCCGTCACCTCGTCCGACTTGCCCACGACCGTCACCCCTGAAAGGGGGTTGCTCATTTCAATCGCGACCTCCCCCGTGGTGGGGTTGGGGATCAAGCGCAGGTCGCGGGATTCGGCCTTTGCACCGATGCCGTGGTTCCTGACCAGCGTTTTGTCCATGGTGCTGTCGGAAGCCGTCTTGCCCAAAGGTATCATCCCGTAAAAATCTCCTGAAGGGAAACAGACCGTGCGTTTGCACAATTCCCCATCCTCACAGGTAATTGCGTGGAAGCATACCATCCCGTTTTCCATCATCAGCTGCGACAACACAGACGCATCGATCATCCCCAACCCTGTCACATAGGCTGTACCGTCGTACATGTAATTGATGACCATCGGTGGCTCGCTCCAAAATGCAAGAACCTCATCTGCGGGAGATACATCGACTGTGAAGCTGAAATAACCCGCCACAAGGCTTGAAAGACCGGAAATCCCATACAAATCTTCCATATACATGGTATCCTCGCAGGTGATCTTGTCCGGTATCAGGTCAATGCAGAATTCCTTTTCGCAGCGCATACAGATTGAATCCACAAGCTTGCAGCAGACCACCGAGGGCTCGAACGTCGGCACATTGATCTGGAGGGAGAAAGTGTAGCATCCGTTCGGGGAAATGGTGGTCGGAACAAAGTTAGAACTGACCGCGGCACCTCCTTGCAGTTGCAGCATCTGCACAAGTGCTCCGGGACAGAAGTCATAGACTTTGGAGTGGTTGCACACAGTCACACTGACATCATAGACCCCCCTGCACTCCTCATCCACAAACATCTTCCTTTCATAGCTGACGCTGACACTGTCGCAGTCGCAAAGTTCCTTCTCATCAATGACCAGTTTGGGTGAGATCTCGTTGCAAGCACCCCCTTCATAATCCACCGACAGCTGGTAGGTGCCGAATCCCGGAAGAGGGAGCTGTATGGGGAGATAGGTATAGTTGCCCGAGCCCGTGGCGAAAGAATTGTCATCCAGCAGCCAATCCCAGTCGATGGTCTGCCAGTCGTCGGTGATGCCATAGACGGGGAGAATATTGTCGAAATATTCCTTGCATTTCCAATAGCATCCCGTCAGCAGGGCGTCGAAGTCGGGCTGCTTGTCTATTCTATGCTTGCCTTTCTCCGACGGGCACCCGATGGAGGGGTCGTAGTAATAGGCCGAGGCCAGGCCGTGAGTGAAATAGTATGCGTCCGTACCCGTCTGTCCGTTGCTCCAGTGCATGGTCCCCGTGTATCCCGAGGCCGTGAGCTGCACCGGCGCGTCGCTGATGCAGGGGCTTCCCGTCACGCTGATGGTGGGTGCCGTCGGAGGTGTGGTGACCGTGAGGGTCTTGGTGTCGGTCGAGGAGCAGGTGGTGACACTGTTGGTGACGGTCAATGTCACATTGAATGTCCCCGCATAGGGGGCGGCAAACACGATGTTGGCCGTGTTGCCGGTCTGATAGACATTGCCGCCGAAGGTGACGGCCCAGTCGTAAGTCAGAGGGTCCGCGCTGGGTCCTTGGCTGCCGTAGAACTTCACCTCGTCCCCCACACAGCAGCTGAAGCTCTCGGCATAGATGTCGGCTATCGGCGAGGAGAGGAACTCCACGTTCCGCGTGGCCTCCTTCTGGCAGTAGTTGGTATTCGTCACATACACCTTGTAGTCCCCGGGGAAGTAGGTGGGATATACATAGTTGTGGTTGTGTGTCGTCGTTGACGAATGGGGTATTGTCCAATAGTAGTCATAGGTATTGTCGCCTGGCGAGAATGTAATGTTTTGGGGTGTATTAGTATTGGGACAAATATTCTGTGGATAATAGCTCAATCCACCTCCATCAAGATTGTCAGCATGAGAAGTGACGGTAATCGGCGCTATCGCATTCCGCTGGCAGCCGTATTCATCCATGATGGTAACACTAACATTGTAAGGATACGGGTCCTCTTTAAAAGTATGACAAATCTGTCCTCCGTCGGTTTCAAATCCGCTGTTGTCCCCGAAGGACCAGACAGAGGAGACAATTTGCCCCGTGGGGTGCAGGACGGCGCTGAGCTCGATGGGAGTGTTGTCGCAGGCATTGTGGTTGTGGGCGGCATTGGCCGAGGTGATATCCACGTAAGCATACTGCGGGGGCATGAACATGGTCTGGGAACCGATGACACAGGGGGTGATGTTCCCGTTGGCGCCTATCCCCGTCAGGGTGAAGGTGTAGGTGCATGGGAGCAGGGGATTCGGCGAGGCAGGGGTGTGTTCGTAGGACGTGGTAGATGCCGTCATCTGGAAGTAATCCACCGTGTTGTTGCAGTCGTTGCTGACCGAGAAGTACAGCACCGTGCTCCCGTCGATGTACTGCGAGTGGTTCCGCAACACCACCTTGTCGCACACCTGCTCAATCGTGATGTCGGGCACCACCTCGACCATCAGGGTTTTCCTCCCTTTGCGGCATCCGATGATATCCGCCGTGGCCTCGGCATAGTAGAGACCCGCATCGCCGACCGTCAGGGTGGCGGTGTGGTTGTTGGGGCCCGACGTCTGCGGGCTGAGGCCGGTGCCGTTGCGTCGCACGTCCCACAGAATGTTGGGCTCGTTGGAGGGAACGGTGAAGGTGATGGTCTTGGCACAGGGGTCGTAGCTGCCGCTCACTGCCATGCTGTCGCAAGGGGGAAACTGTGGTCCGTCATTCCGGCTATCCCAGGTCAGCGTCACACTGCATCCGCCGTCCGAGACGGTGCATTGATAGATGCCGTCGCCCTGCAAGAGAATGCTGGGAGTGTTGCCCGTCACAGGGACAAAGGTGCTTGTGCCGTTCGCCATGAATTGCCATGTGTAGGAGTATCCCGACCCTGTCGGGGTGGGATAAACCTCCACGGTAGTCAGCCCCCCCATAACTCCCTTTCGCAATCCGGCCACCGGTGGGCCGGGAAAGACATGCACCGTCTTCACCGCGCTGGGCAGCATGTCCGGGTTGGTGCAGTAGTTGTAGGGGTTGGACCGCAAGGTCAAGTCCGCGAAGCCGGCACGGTCGAAGGTCACGGTCACGGGGTTCCCCTGCCACTGGCCGCCGTCCATCGACCAGCGGTAGGTCGAAGCGCTGCCGCCACTGCCGGTATAGGTCTCCTGGTCGTGGACGCACACATTGTCCGGACCTGTGACGGTCAATGTGTTGTTCGAATAGTCAACCACTTGGATGGTCACCCGTTTCACATTGGTGCTGGCGTCGCAGTAGGTGCGCGTCAACTCCACATCGAAGGTGGTCGGGGTGGTGATGTCGTTGACCGACAGGGTGACATCCGGCAGCAGGTGGCTGCCCTGCACCGAGCCGCAGTGCTGCATCGTGGGCTGTATCTTCCATTCATACAGCACCCCGTCGCTGCGCTGGTCAAGAACCCTGCCTGTGAAATTGACCAAGCTGTTGGGACACACCGTGATGCTCGTGGGCAGGGTGGTCGGGTCCAGCGCCAGGGCGCTCATCTGATGCACATAGTATCCTGTCGATTGGCATTGCAGCACACGGTCGTAGTGATAGACCCGCACGTCGCAGACCTCCGCCTGATAGCTGATGGCTACGCTGTCGCCGCTGTACTGCTGCGGTGCGGCGGTGCTGCAGGCAGGCGCCCACACAAGGCTGTAGTTCGGATTCGACGGCGAGCCGCGGAGCACCGCCGTCTGGTACGGGCAGCAGGTGTGGCGGTTGTCCGGCATCATCTCAGCCACCGTGGGTGCCGGCGGCACATCCTTCACTATCAGCAGAAAGGTGGCCGGACCGCAATAGGCCGGGTGCTCCGCCGTCACCAGGTAGCGCCCCGTGGCGAACCTCCCGCTGTAATATTTGCCAGTCTCATCGTCGCCTACGGGCTGCATGCTGGACATGTCATATACCCGCCAAGTGGCAGTCACCAGCGGTTCGGTGTGTAAATAGCATTCGTTGGCGTTGCATATCCTGTTTGGACCAACGATTTCAAGTGTCGGCTGCTGGGCGATCAAGGGTATCGTGCAAAAGAGCAATCCCACAATTGCCGACATTCTTATATGGAAACGAATGCCCATAATTTCCACCACGAATTATTTGTTCTCTATGAATTGGCGGTAATTTTCTCCCCGAAGTTGACAAGCCCCCCCCCTCAAAGTCTGTGCGCGAATACCGGAGAGTGTCAGCAGCGCACAGATAATAAATAATAACTTTCTCATAACTTGATGATTTTATGACGGTAAATATGTTGGTTTGTGACAATTTCTAAAATATAGGCTCCCGGCTGCAGGGATGCAATATCAAGCATGTTTCCATTGAAAGGAATCTGTTTCTTGATGCCCGTAAGGGTCATTACTGAGGCTTCAACCATAGGCTCGTCCATTGAAACGTACAACTTGTCACGGACAGGATTGGGGTATAGAGTGCAAGGTGTGTTCTCGGTCAAATCGACATGCTCCCCGCCCCCTTGCGGCGTATAGACGTATGGTGTCATGAATGATGCATCCGTGTATTTGGCCACACACACAAACGGCTCCCCATACGCATAGACATGATGTTCCCCAAAATCGGCATCGGCTTTCAAATGATTGACAAGATACAATGTCGAATCTGACAGGGCGATAGGTCCAACAGTATGAAATATAGCATATGAATTGTAATCTATACCGTCAATAAGATGACCCTGGTAATCAAAAACAGCCAAGGCTAAACCATAAAAACTTGGATTGGGTGTCTCTATGGTATCGTGTGGTAGTGCTAATCCTTCAAAAAACAACCCTTGCATATATACCCTATTGTTTTTTGCTGCAAAATTTTCCCGTTCATGATCTATCCCTGATTTCCTTAAGGAAGGGAATATTCCGATGGAGTGATAATCAAGACTTTGTCTGTCAAAAGATATGGCAAATGCATCATTGTTTATTGGCAAAATGTGGTTTTGAAATACAAACAACGAATTTGTTACAGATTCTTGCCCTAAAAAATTTCTTGCCGCAATACCTCGAATAAAAACCAAATTGCTGTCATTGTCAAAAACAATGTCGTTCATGTGTGAGTTTGCAAGATAATTGGAATTAATTACGCTATCGTCCAAATGCAAGCAGCTACGCGGTGTCAAGTCCAAATCATGGACGGTTACAAAACCTTTGAGTTGATTCTTTTCCGAGATGAAAATCGACACATGATTGACGGAGTCAAAAACCATAGTGTTGTCTCGTGGCGATGACGAAGATGATGTATAATAAAAGGACATGTTCAGAACCAAGAAAAGGTTTGACTTGTTCACCTTGATATAAAACTCTGGTGTATAATACAAACTGTCTGTTTTCTGTACAAGATATCTACTTTCCAGCAGCGTGTCGAAATGGGGAGAGAACTTCAG
>DFDY01000097.1 GCA_002368955.1 Bacteroidales bacterium UBA3816 | reverse complement strand
GCAGCCAGTGGAGCGACACGCTGGAATTCTGCCTGACCCCCCAGGGCGTGGACGAAGCTGAAGGCGGCGGGCTGAGCCTGGTGCCCAACCCGGCCCACGACGAGGTGACCCTCACGGCCGAGAGCGTAATCACGCGCGTGGCCGTCTACGACATGCAGGGGCACATGGTGCTGGAGCAGCAGGCCCACGGCAGGGAGGCGACCCTGAGCCTGCGCAAGCTGGCGGCAGGCAGCTACATAGTGCACGCCGACACTCCCCGCGGCCGCCTGACCCACAAACTGACTGTGGAATAGCCCCACATCGACGGGCGCGACACACGCCCCTAAAGGCTTTCCAATAAGAATATTAGCCGTCGCCCCACCGCACCCCGCGGTGGGGTGACTTACGTATAGGGAGAAATCATAATTTTCGCTAAAAATGCAATTAATATTCACGGAAAGAGAATTTTTGTGTACTTTTGTAATCTGGACAGAATTTTTTGATTTAAAGTAATACACTATCACAATGTCATTTATCCAAATCTGCATCATTATCATCAACTTTGCCGGTGCTTTGGCTATCTTCCTTTTCGGTATGAAGTTGATGAGTGAGGGTCTTCAAAAGTTTGCCGGCAACAAGATGCGCTCCGTCTTGGGCAAGGTGACGGGAAATCCCGTCCGTGGCATTTTTACCGGAGCTCTTGTCACAACTGCCATCCAGTCTTCTTCGGCTACCACGGTGATGGTGGTCTCGTTTGTCAATGCGGGTTTGCTCACCCTGGCCGGAGCCATTGCGGTCATCATGGGTGCCAACATAGGCACCACGGTCACGGCGTGGATTATTACGCTTTTTGGCTTGGGCGAGTCGACGAGTGCTTTCAGCCTGCCGATGTTCCTGGGGGCTATCTCGCTGGTCTTCATGTTTCTCAAGCGTGATCGGATCAAGTCGATAGGCGAGTTTGTGATGGGTTTGGCTTTGCTGCTTATCGGCATGAGTTTCTTGCAGAAGGCAATGCCCAACTTGGAGGAATATCCCAATTTCCTTCAGGCCCTTGCCACACTCTCTAATTTTGGCTTTTGGTCCATTCTTATTTTTGTGGTTATAGGTGCGCTGCTGACTTGTCTGGTGCAGGCATCGGCCGCCATGATGGCCATTACGCTGGTGATGTGCTACAACGGTTGGATAGGATTTGACGCTGCCGTGGCTTTGGTGATGGGTCAGAATATCGGTACCACCATTACGGCCAATCTGGCTGCCATGGTGGCCAATACTAACGGTAAGAAGGCCGCACGGGCACACTTGGTTTTTAATGTCATTGGCGTTGTACTTACGCTTATTTTCTACCGTCCGGTTATCAATCTGATAGCCAACATTACCGTGGGCATGATGGGCACTAACCCCTATGACTCTATTGAGAGCAGCAACTACAATCCGCAGACTATCCCCATGGCCCTTTCGCTTTTCCATACTTTCTTCAATGTGATTAACACGCTTATTTTGGCCTTCTTTATTCCGGCCATCATCAAGATTGTGGATTGGATGGTGAAAGAGAAGCCAGAGGACGAGGAGGATGTTTTCAAACTCAAGTATATTTCAGGCAACTGGATGAACACTTCGGAGCTGAACCTCCAAGCGGCTGAAAAGGAGATTGAGGAGTTTTCGAAACGGGTGCTGCGCATGTTCACCTTTTTGCCTGCCCTGCGCACGGCCAAGGATGACGAGGAATTCAACGAGACGGTGGCCCGAATATCCAAGTATGAGGAGATTACCGACCGCATGGAGATGGAGATTTCCAACTACCTCACACATGTGTCGGTCAACGAGTTGTCGGACAAGGGCTCGCAGCGCATTAGTTCGATGCTACGTATTGTTGATAATCTGGAAAGTATTGGTGACAGCATTTACCAAGTGGCTATCACTCGCAAGAACAAACGCGAGACCGAAGTACACTTTGACCAGCATCTGAACGACAATATCGATCATATGACTCAGCTGGTTTGGAAGGCCATGGACATCATGGATAAAAACCTCAAGGGTGACTATGACCATGTGGATATGGTGAGTGCCAACCAGGCTGAGGAGGCTATCAACAAGTATCGAGACGAGTTGCGTGCCGAGTATGTGAATGCCATCAAGACGGGCACCTATGACTACAACATCGGCAGTCTTTACAGTTCGCTGTTTGCTCTGTATGAGAAGATCGGCGACTATGTCATCAACGTCAGCGAGGCTATCGGCGTGAAGTTTAAAGATCAGAAGTAGTTTTGGTTCATTTACCCCCAATCGGTCATAAACAGACCTAAAAAAAGTAAAATAGGTTGAATGTCAGCCTGATGACCGATTTGGTTTTAAATACACACTCCCCTTCCGTTGTGGTTTATTCTGGCGTGGGGGGGAGGGGATGGTCTAGCTAGGCCTTATTGCCAATAAAGCCATGATATTTCGCTTTCGACTTTCGTCTCGATGTGGTCATCCAGTTTTGGGAAGAGGTCGCGGCCGATCATCTCCTCTAGGTCGTCAATGGTGCAGGCGTATTCTTTGAGCGGATGGTGCTTGGCACGGTTGGGCATCACGTAGGCGATGGCCGAGTAGTCACTTCCATTCTTGATCAACAGGGCTTTGAAGAACAGGTCTGGCACCTGTACTTTGGCATGGCCAATGGTGCCGAACTCGCGGTCGGTGAATATCGGGCCGCAGACTACCCACACTTTCCCGTACTTATTTGCCCATTTGCGTACCTGCTTTTCCAGTGTGTTCCAGTCTCCGGCATTGAAGTTGTGGTTCTGGGGACATACGTTGGTGAAGTAGTGGCTTTGCCAATAGGCGGAGGAGGACCAGCGCATGTCTGCTTTAGGAGCCATGTGGCCTTTGTCCCAGCCAGAGTGGGAGTAGTCTTCGCGTGAGGCTTGGGGACCTTCCAGGTTGGGGTCGCGGCTGAAGTTGGAACTGTGGGTGTCGTAGGAGCCGTCTAGCTCCACAGAGGTTAGTTCGTAGGCCACCCAGTTGGGTATCAGCGTGGTGTGGTTGTACGATGATGTGAATCCGTCGTAATCTAACACGTGCTCGTCTTTTTCGAAGGCGGGCAGCTCTAATTTCTTGGCTCGGGGGTCAACACGTGATATAGGGTCGGTGAATGTGTCGCCACGCCCATTAGTGGGCTCGCAGCTACAGATTAACAAGGCTAAGAGAGCCATGTTCATATATGTTTTCATCTTTATATAATATATTTTACCTAAATAGCAGTTTACAAAAATATACTTTAGCTATAGTTAAATAACGCACAAGTCATGTTATTATTGTGCCGTTTGGGTTTGTTTTGATAGTCTAATACACTGCAATGTGGTTTTTGCTAAACTATTTGATTTGTAGATGATTACATTATTATCTGTTTTCATCTTATTCTAATCAAAATCATTTAATTATCAAATATACAAACATTTACATAGATTCTCTAATTCTATTGTGCAGGCTAGGCTCAATTTTTGCGAAAAAAGGGGTATTTTTTTGTCATTTTGCAGTGTTTTTTGGTCTGTGGAGGGCGGTCGGATGAAAATTTTTTCCAGTCCCAACGGTCTGAGTCCCATCAGATTTGCGGGAGGAGCAGAAAAAAACATCGAAAAAAAATTTGGCAGTTTGAAAAAAGGTCGTATCTTTGCACCCGCTTTCGACAGGGAACGGCACCCGAAAGAGAGGCCGCCCGGAGAGCGAGAGAACGTTGAAATTCTGAGATCGAGAGATAGCGTGTGTCACGGATGCCTCCGGCAGGGTCGGGGGCGGATGGCACAGACGAGTCAAAGGTTAAAAGCAAGCAATTCTTACAATGAAGAGTTTGATCCTGGCTCAGGATGAACGCTAGCGGCAGGCTTAACACATGCAAGTCGAGGGGCAGCGCGGGGTAGCAATACCCTGGCGGCGACCGGCGCACGGGTGCGTAACGCGTATGCAACC
>DFDY01000164.1 GCA_002368955.1 Bacteroidales bacterium UBA3816 | reverse complement strand
ACTTTGTACTAGAGCGAAACAAATTATAGAACCCATCTAATGGATAATCCATGGTAAAAAACATGCTCATTAATTTTGATTGTTTACTTAGTATTTCTGCTTTATTTTGTTAATCACATCATCGCCGCGCTGCGGCCATTGAGGCCGCAAACAAGTGCAGCCCGTTGTAATCCCCAAAGAAACAGTTGCCACCCAGAGCCGTGCTGCATTGAAAACAGAGGGTCGTCCCCCGCCCTTTACATCCCTCCGGCCCCAAAGGCTGTTTTTCAACGCTAAAAGTCCCGGCCTGACAGCCAAATCGTGAACCAAGAATACTTTTCTCGCAATTTACCATGCCCCTCACTCTGTAGTTGATTCGCTGAAAACCCGCTACCCAAACGCTTCCCTCACACTTCCTATTCGCACCCTCACCGCTTACTTAGCGGCGAATAGGTGACGAAATGCCGCGCCTTTAGCTCTCCGGTGGAAAGCCTAGGCCCAAAGTGGGGTGTTGTCGTGGAGGAAAAAGTTTGTTTTATGCCGTAGCGAAAGTTTTTTTTGGGGTTGGTATAATAAACAATGCATTGTTGCGTTAAAAAAAATAATAAACATAGGTGTAATGCGCAAGATATTCGTCATAATGGCCGTGCTTGTGGCGCTGGCCCCTAGGTGTTTGGCACAGGATAAGGCCTTGATGGCCGACTACCAGTCGCAGTTGCAGGCTCTTTTTGAGCAGGTCTATACCGCCCCAACGGACAATGAGCGCTACCATGCCAACGAGTCGGCCCTGCAACTCTTGGCCGAGGCCCTCGACCAGGAAAACTCTATCAAGTGGCAGTGGGACTTCGGCAGCCGCGTCTCGGTGCTCACCGCACCGGACAAGAAGTTCCGCATCTTCACCTGGCCCGTGGTCAACGACGACGGCGAGTATGAGTGCTTCGGCTTCGTGCAGTCGCTGGACGAGAAGAAGGACGAATACGATGTCTATCCGCTGTACGACAAGTCACAAGAGATTGTCAACCGGCAGGAAGACCTGCTGACGCATGACAATTGGTTCGGTACTGTTTACCAGGAGCTTATCACCACTACCTACGAAGGCAAAACCTACTATACGCTGCTGGGTTCCTGTGTGGTGGATGCCCTCACGCAGCGCAAGGTGATAGAACCCATCTGCTTCAAGTCCACCCACAGCCAGCCCCAGTTCGGGCAGAACCTCTTCCGCAAGGAGCGCAACATCCGCCGTGTGGTGCTGGAGTATACCACCAAGGCCATGGTGTCGCTCAGCTACGAGGAGCAGTTCATCCGCACCGTCGAGCACATCCGTGCCAAGCGGACCGGCACCGGTGGGCGCAGCAGCTATGGCCGCAGCCGTCGGTCGGCAAGGCGTGGCAAGGGCAGGCCCAGCCGCGTGGTGGCCACGGCGGCACGCACGGCCGCGGCCCAGAACGAGCGCGTCACTTCCGGCCCCTCCACCAAGACCACCGACAAGAAGTACCGCATGATTATCTTCGACGAGGTGGCTCCACAGATTGCGGGCATGGAAGGCCTGTTCCAGTATTATGTCCCCTCCGGTGTGGAACTGGCCTATGTGTTTGTCAATGGCCGCTGGGAACTGCGCGAAGGTGCCCAGGGCCGCGTGAACAACAAACGGCTCAATCAGGACTTCGACAAGCCCATGGAGAAGAAGGCCCCAGCCTATCGAGTCGAGAATAGAGAATAAGGTAAAAGTTAAAGATAAACACTAAAACTAAAAGTGATTTGGAAAAGGAAAAACTAAAAGTGATTGGACAAATGCTATGCAGATAAACTTGGCTCGAGTTTCGTATTTGACTGATTTTTCAGCTGCCTCGGAGAGACGCGACATTGAGCCTATATGCAAAAAATCAGTCCTACTTTATACTTGAGCGATAAGCTTTTTAGTTTTTACTTTATAGTTTTTTAGAAATGACTGGAGTTATATTAGATAGTATCAACAGCATAGAGGATTTACGCAGGCTTTCGACAGGCGACTTGAAGGAGTTGGCCATCGAGTTGCGACAATATATTATCAGCACCCTTTCCGAGCATCCAGGCCATCTGGCCTCCAGCTTGGGCACGGTGGAACTGACCTTGGCACTGCATTACGTCTTCAACACCCCCGACGACAAGCTGATTTGGGACGTTGGCCATCAGGCCTACGCCCACAAGATTATCACTGGTCGGCGCGACCGCTTTGCCACCATCCGCACCTATGGCGGCCTTAGTGGCTTCCCCCGCATGGACGAGTCGCCCTTCGATGCCTTCGGCACCGGCCACAGCTCCACCTCCATCAGTGCCGCCTTGGGCATGGCTACGGCCTCCAACCTGCAGAACAACACCAAGCGCCAGCACATTGCCGTCATCGGCGACGGTGCCATGACGGGTGGCGAGGCCTTTGAGGCCCTGAACAACGCGGGTGTCTCTAAGTCCAACATACTGGTGGTCCTCAACGACAACGGCATCAGCATCGACAAGGCTGTGGGCGGACTGAACAAGTACCTTACCCGTATCACCGCGTCGCCCAAGTATAACCAACTGAAAGAGAAGGTGTGGACCAAGCTGGGCGGCAATGCCGAGAAGCGCGACAAGTATGCCGAGCACTCCATCAATTTCTTCCAGCATCTGACCTTCTTGGCCAAGACGGCAGCCTTGGGGGCACCCAATCTCTTCGAGTCTTTGGGACTGCGTTATTTTGGCCCCATCGACGGGCACAATGTCGACCAGTTGGTGGAGGTGCTCCGTCAGCTCAAGGAAATCAAAGGACCCAAGTTGCTGCATGTGGTCACCAAGAAAGGCAAGGGCCTCCGCTCGGCCGAGCGGCACCCCGTCACCTATCATGCTCCCGGCAAGTTCAACGCCGAGACCGGCGACCAGATTAAGACCGGCACCAGCGGCAGCCCGCTTCGATACCAGGAGGTCTTCGGCCGCACCATCATCGAGCTGGCCGAGAAAAACCCTGCCATTGTGGGCATTACGCCCGCCATGGCCACCGGCAGTTCGCTCAACCTGATGATGGCCCAGATGCCCACCCGCGCCTTCGACGTGGGCATTGCCGAGCAACACGCTGTCACCTTTGCCGCCGGACTGGCCGCTCAGGGCATGCTCCCCTTCTGCAATATCTATTCCTCATTCATGCAGCGTGCCTACGACCAGATTATCCACGACGTGGCATTGCAGCGGTTGCCCGTGGTCCTCTGCTTGGACCGCGCCGGACTCGTTGGCGACGACGGCCCCACCCACCACGGTGCGTTCGACCTCGCCTGTCTGCGCCCCATCCCGCAGCTCACCATCTGCGCCCCCATGGACGAGCACGAACTGCGCCACATGATGTACACCGCCCAGCTGCCCGCCCAGGGGGCCGTGGTCATCCGCTATCCCCGTGGGCTCAGCATCCATACCGACTGGTGCTGCCCCTTCCAGAAACTAGAGGTGGGACGCGGCCGATGTGTGCGCCAAGGCACCGACGTGGCCATCCTTTCGCTGGGTCACATCGGCAACGCCGCCCTTGCTGCTGCCGAGCGGTTAGAAGGGGAGGGCGTGAGTGCTGCGGTGTACGACATGCGCTATCTCAAACCCCTCGATACCCAGCTGCTCGACGAGGTGGCCGCCCGTGGCTTCCGCCGCATCATCACCCTCGAAGACGGCGTGAAGAAAGGCGGTTTCGGCAGCGCCGTACTGGAATATTATGCCTCTGTAGGCAAGCAGCTGCCCATCACCCTCCTCGGCCTCCCCGACAGCTTTGTCACCCACGGCTCCATTCCCCAACTCCACAAAGACTGCGGCATCGACGTGGACGGAATAGTCAGGGCAGTTATTGGTTGATAGTTATGGCTCTAGTTTGATAAAAGACTGATTTTTAGCAGTCTCGAAGAGGCTGAATCTCAATAACGTTGCGAAAGGTTGAGCGCAAAGAAAGCTTGCTTGCTTTGCCGAGACCTAGCAACGTCTCGCAGAAACCCCATACTAAGCGACCAACGGGAGCGCAGTGTGGGGATAGCGAAACCCCTACTACTCAGCGTGTCGAAGACACGCCACATTGAAAAATACGAGCAAGAATCAGT
>DFDY01000126.1:6793-8325 GCA_002368955.1 Bacteroidales bacterium UBA3816 | reverse complement strand
ACTCATAGTATCTAATTTTTTTATTTTTATTCTTTGGCTAAGGTAACGCCAGATGCGTCGGAATATTGTGCAGCCGGGACAAAAGGACGCCAGCCTCCCGCCACGAACCTCAGTCCGTCCAGCATGGCCTCATCCACGGCACGGCGTTTCTTCTCGTTCTCGCAGCGGTTGCTCTTGATGGACGGCTCGAAGCGGCTGCCGTCGCCCCGCAGGAACACCCCGCAGAGGGTCTGCCACTTGTAGCGCCGGCCGCCCGAGCAGTAAATCAGCTCCATCTGCCAGAGGCTATCGACCAGGTAGTTCAGTGCGTCGCCCTCGCCCGTCCAGCGCACCCACGGCGCGCGGCTGCTGCGCTCCGAGGCGTTGAGCGCCAACCCCAGACCACGCCGCAAGGCGGCCTGCTGCTCGGCCTCGCGGCTCAGAAAACCGCAGGCCGCCAGCCGCTCGATACCGTCGCGCACCACCTCCACCGGCACTCCCTGACGCTCACCGAGCCACTCAAACTGCCGTTCCGCCAAGGCTGACTGAGGCCTGCGACGCCCGTCGGCGGCTATCGCCGAATCAACGCCGGCGCCCACCACCGCCTCCACCGCCCGCTCACGCTCCACCAGGGCCTTCATCCGCTCGGCGGCCTCCATGCACCGCTCCATCCACGACGGCTCGGGCCACTGCCTCTCCACGTGCAGCCATTCGCGCGCCTGCTCGGCCGCCGTCAGGCCGTGCTCCGTCATCAGACGCTGGACCTCAGCCACATCGGCCTGCGTCTCGACACCGCAACATCGTATTTGGAAAGGTTTCACGGGTGTTCAGTCAATCCTCATTTGTTGTCATCTTCCATTTCGGACCATCCATCTCATCATCAGACTGCAAAGATACGAACATTTTTGATTTTAACAAAAAGTTTTCGCACAATTGCCGCAAAACTCTCGCTGCCATACGCTCCCCGCACGCCCGGAAACCCCTTCCCCAACCCTCGGGAAACGATTGTAAAATGCTGAATCTTCGCAAGATAAGCGTTGTACCTTTGCGTCGTCAAACCTTTTAAAACAAAAAACAAAATGACGATCGAAGAATTACGTGAAATCCTGCACCGCCTCCACCTCGACGGCGATGCGCGCCCGCAACTGATCTACCTCTTCTATCAGACCGACGACGGGCTAGTGAACAATCTCACCATCAGCCTCCGCAGCGCGCGGCAGCGCAACCGGCGCCCCATGACGCAGCAGCAGCTGGCCGGCCTCATGGAGCAGTACCCCGACGCGTCGGGCGGCAAGCTGCTGGCAGTGGAGCACCCCACCGAGGGCCTCACCCGCTGGATTGACGCCACCGACGTGTGCCAGCGTCTGCACACCAGCCGACAGACCCTCCGCCGGTGGGTCGCCCGCGGACTGCTGCACCCCTCCACCATGGGCCGGCGCCAGTACTTCGACCCCGCCGAAGTCGAAGCCCTCCTGCGCTCCAACATCCTGCAGGACAACGGCCGTGCCGATCTTACGGGTCCGTAACCGCCTGACACTAAGCCATGAATCCGT
>DFDY01000126.1:2487-6604 GCA_002368955.1 Bacteroidales bacterium UBA3816 | reverse complement strand
GCCTAGGAAAGTGAATAGTTAATAGCGACTAGTGATTAGTGAATAGTGATTAGTGAATAGTGGATACAGGGTGCCGAAGATATCATAAAAAATGTTAAATTTTATTCTCGCTGTAAGTTTTCCGAAAAAATAGCGTCTTTTATTTATAGCAAAGGCCGAAATATGGACCTGCCTGAACAGAAGAAAAAAGAACGCTACAACCGCTTGCTGCACCGCCACCTGCGTCGCATCAACACCATCTGTACCTTTGAAGCCCGCAGCTATGAGGACGGGCGCGACTTGGTGCAGGAGGTGATGGTGGCCCTGTGGGAAGGATTGGAAAATCTGCAATCCGACGCAAGTCTGTGGCAGGAGGCGGCATGGGTACGGCAGGTGGTAACGAGTACAACCATCGACCGTTTCCGGCAACGGCACCGTCAGCGGCGTGAAGGTTGCACGGTGCCGATCGAACAGGTGTCCGAACTGTGCCAGGAGGAGGACGACCGCACGGAACTGGTCAAAGAGATGCTGGCCTACCTCCCCCCCCGGGAACGGCGGCTGATGGAGGAGAGCCTGGAGGGGTACGATGCCGACGAGCTGGCGCAGGCCCACGGCGTGAGCGCCAACATTATCCATCAGCGTATGTACCGCATCAGAAAGAAAATGAAAACCATATATAACAAGCTTTATGGAACAGAGTAAAAAAACACCGAAAGCCGACGACTATGTGGATGGGCTAATCGACGAGCAGTTGCGTCGCGGTATCGAGAGGCGGATGATGAGGGACTTCGACAGGAACTACAGGAGACGACGCTGCCTGATTCTCGTCATGGAGGCGGCGCTGGTGGTTCTCACCGGGGTGGTGGTACATCTGTCGGTTTCCACCGGAGCATGGGGCGCCATCGACGGGTGGGCGAGCCGCCAGGCCGCCGTGGAAGCTGTCGATCAAATATTCCTTGCCCTATGACACCCCGTCGGTTTTACCTGCTGGGGCTGTGCCTGCTGGCCGCCCTGCTGTCGGCCGCGGCCAAGATGGCGCCCCACGAGCTGCCGGCCGGCCGCTGCGGCGAGCTGTACCAGCGCTATGCGGGCCGGCCCGGCATCGAGGCCGCCTACCTGCGCGACTATCGCCTCAACGACAGCGTGAGCGTGGCCGTGACCCTCTTCCGCGCCACCGACTCCGCCGCCTGGCAGCAGCTCTGCTCCGACTTCGCCATCTACCTGCCCGAAGAGTTGAGAACATTGAAAACCTATTTCATCATGCCAGACGGACCGAGAAAATACGGCCAAGACATGCCGTTGGATATTGCCAACCTGTTGAATGGAAAAAGCATATCATTCTCCTATTATACACAGGAGGTTATGGTTTTATATACAAATTCGGACGAGCAGAAGAAGGCCTATCTGCATAAACTCGCCAAAGATGCAATACCAGAGACTTACAAACATAAACACAAAATAACATGAAGAAAAAGGTAATCACTATGGCAATGTTCGCATTGCTCGGAACCCTGGCCGTCGGCTGCCAGAATGAGAACATCATCCCCGAAACCCTCACGGCTACCGACACAGCCAACCTTTACATCGTCAAATACTCGGTGGATGGTGTCAAAGGACATGCCCATTTCAAGACCGAGGAAGAACAACGTGCTTTCCTTCATAAACTTGTTGCACTGGCGAGAGAAGGACATGTTGTTCAATTATACAGCAATACCACAACGACATCTCTGTCCAAAGAAACCGTCACGTACAGCACCCCTATTGAAACAGATGCTGTTATTTGGGCAAATAAGATGATGAATGATGGATACACTGTTACAATTACTTTCGATGAAGACAAAGAAGTGTATATCTGCATCGCCTACAGGCCCTGACAAAAACATTAATCAAGAATTGAATTCAAATTTATTTTGTATCCTTGCAAAAGCAATTGACCATGAAAACAAATAGACAAACCTTGAGAAAATGTCTGACAGCAGCATGCCTGCTATTAGCATGCACAACAGCCGTCCAGACCATGGCAGCCGGGTATGTCAAGAAAGCACCCTACAGGTATGCCGAGAACGTTTTGATAAGGGAGTGCTATTGGCCCAGCGGATATATTGTATGCAACAGCTACGGTACCGCGGGTTGCTCATTCACTTATTTTACTGATGGGGCCACCTCGGGCACTGAAATGTTTATTCCTGTCGATTCGGTATATGACTTTGAGGTGGATGGACGATATGTGTATTTTTGCGGCAAAAGGAGCACCGAGTTGGGTCCATCAGGCATCATGGGTTATTTCAGGACCGATTCACTACCGAACTCCACGGTGTATTATTTTGATCTTCCATGGATGGAACGACTACGCAAACTGGACATCCATTGGTTTGACGGGAAAAATCGTATAACGATGATCGGTGACGACATCGAGGGTCGAAGCGCCCTGCTGGATATGTATTATTCCTCTCCGTTCTGGCAACTCAACTACGGCCTGATAGACACTCTATATAAATGTCGCTTCACCGACGTAGCTGTCACCGACAGTTTTGTGGTGGCTACATCGGCTTTTACCGGCAATTCCACTTCATGGGAAATACTATGGTTTTTAAAAACATCCAGCGGAAATGACTATTCACTGCTGAATGGGCAAAAGTATATATACAACACGGGATATACCTCCGACGGCACTTTTCTGATGGACAACTGTCCGGGAACAGGCTTCGCCACTGTGTCAAGAGATGCAACACAGACAATCAATACGCTACATGTGTTCAGTGGCAGAACTCACTTGGCAACATCCTCATTTGGAGGAAGCGCCAGTGTACTGAAAGATATCAAACAGACTGGTTCGTATGTGACCGTGTTGATAAACACTCCATCTTCCACATTTTCTAAAAGCCAGATATTCATCTTTTCCCCATACTCATTCCTTTCACTTTATAAAGGTCTTACATACAATGGGGCATTCTTCACGACGCTTCACCGCACAGGAGACCACATTCTGATAGCAGGAGAGGGACTGGCCAACGACGACAGACTGTACATCGGCAAATTCAATCCATCCGGTTTAGAAGATATTTGTTTCAACACTCTCATACCGTTCCCCAACAATTCTCAATGTACCTTGACTCCTGTGACGATACCCCTTTTGACCAGTACGTCTCTGATGCTTCCTCAAATCATGAGCACCACAACGGGGTCTATTATTTTGACAACTATTTGCACAAATGCAAAGAATGACCAGTAAAACAAACAATATTATGAAAAAGACAATGTTCGCTGCTGTAGCAGCATTGGTGATGACGGGCGGCGTGATGGCACAAAACGTGGTGCACTCATATGTTCCACCGTCAAACTATTTCCAAGCGTGGACATGGCCGGACTTCTCCGACACAATAGGCTATGTAGAAAACTGCGCGGGAGGCACCGCCCAGGACCAAGAAGCCTACAGAATCCTGATTGAAGGAGACACATTGACAGTTTATGGCATCGCCGCTTCTATGTCCACCATGGCACTGAGATACCCGAAACAATGGGGCGATATCGTGAATGACTTCATCGACACCACGTACAACGAGGTGTGGGATCTGCTGCGCCTCTATGTGAACGAGGGTGACAGCAATCTGCGTCAGATCGGCAACGACCTGAAGGTGCACATCAAGACCACTCCGATTTCTTATTACCTCGATATGGGATTCCACAGCCAGGAATTGCCTCCCCAATACTATGAGCCGTTCCCATTCTATGAACGCTATTTTGATGCACCGGTCACGGTGACGGACAGCTTCTACATCGGCCGTTATTTCCATGCACACCGATTCCTCTACAGCGGGTTGCACAATACCCGTTCCATCATACTGTTCAATCTTATGGACTACCACACCTACATTCCCATCAGAATGGCCGAACATTGGGATCCCTCGGGGACAAATATGACCGACACGACCAGGTTTAAATGGTGCTTCATGGAGCCGGAGAACTGCTGGAGTGACGAATATCCCCTCATTTTCCCCATCCTCACGCCGAATCCCGACACCACTGACAATGGCCGAGACACCATCGTGGGCGGCGACACCACGCGTGTGGATCCCGACACGCTGGGCATCCAGTCGGTGGAGCTGCTGAAGCGCTACACTTCCGTGCAGCCCAACCC
>DFDY01000126.1:0-2413 GCA_002368955.1 Bacteroidales bacterium UBA3816 | reverse complement strand
GCCACCGAGACGGCGAAGGTGATCTCCAGCTTCGGCCTGACCCGCATCGAGGCCTTCAACAGCGCGGGCGACCGCGTCTATGACGCCCCGCACACCGGCCTCACGGCCACCCTTGACGTGAGCCGCTGGCCCGCCGGCACCTACATCCTCCGCCTCCACACCCCCGCCGGCACCGTCGGCAAAAAAATATTGGTGCGACCAGTTGGGCAATAACCCCATCCACCACAAAAAAACTCAATAATCATTTGGACATGAAAAGGACAATACCTTTGTTCTATTTCATCGCAAAAGACAGCGAGCATGAAATAAATTCCACATTCGGGCGTTATATTGATTACATATACGCAGAAGGGAGAATCGTGGCACTGCATGTCTATAACACCACCGCCAATGCCGACAGCATCTACTATGTGCAGAGCGACTTGCTCGGCAGCTGGGACCGTGTGGTCCGAAGCAACAAGACCGTTATGCAGAGCAGTCACTTCGACCCGTGGGGCAACCGCATGAGCGCTTCCGACTGGACCAGCGGACAAAGCGGCACCGACTTTTCGTTCCACCGCGGGTTTACGGGCCATGAGCATTACGACCGCTTCGGTATCATCAACATGAACGCCCGCCTCTATGACCCTGTTATCGGCCGCTTCTTCTCGCCCGACCCGCAGGTGCAGAACTCCTTCTCCACCCAGGGCCTCAACCGCTATTCCTACTGCGGCAACAACCCCGTGATGTTCAACGACCCCGACGGGGAGTTTTTCTTAGAGGCGATAATGTTCACATGGATTGCAGGTGCCATACACGGTTTTTGCAGTTCTGGAGACAACCGTTTGGAGAACACATGGAATACGGCAAACCGACTCACAGGCAACTATCTAAAGATATGTGGAGGATTATTCGCAACCGACCCCAACAAGTCCTTTGCAGGACAAGTTTGGGAGGTCGCATCCCGGTTCCTTTGGCAATCACCTCAAACCTTGGCAGGTTTTGTCGTTTCACAGCTTGCCAATGCATCCGAATGGATGGGAATACCTGATGGGGGAATAAAAATGGTTGATTATGCTTACGGTGCCACAGTTGTCACCCATAATTCCGGTGGTGGTTGGGGGGTGACATTAGGCAATTATATTAACGGAGACTGCGGGCTTGCCGCCGACCCCAACAACGATTTGTTCCAACATGAATATGGCCATTACATTCAAAGCCAGGAAACTGGACCTCTTTATCTACAACGTTATGGTATTCCGAGTGGCATTAATTGTTTGGGGAAGAAGAGTCACAATTACCATCCTGTTGAACAAGATGCAAACATTAGGGCTTTTAAGTATTTCAATAGATATGTTGATAATTTGGAATGGAATTATGGCAGCAATCCTATTATAGGTTATGACGAAACTATGCCATATGATAGTCCCAACAACCAAGTTGCGTTAAACAATGGATTACTCAGACCTGCTTGGTACGATTATATTCTATTTAAAGACCTTGTTGGGTCGGGGATGATTAATTATTCCTCGCTGGAGAACTATACTATTAATTATTAAATTTACAGTAGTCATGAAAAAAATCCTTTTTGTTTGTTTTAGCAGTATTATTGTCATAATCACAGGTTGTGATACTACGATAGAAACCGATACAAGGCATTACAACATTCGTTTTACTAACACATCTAATTATGACACATATATTCAACGTAGTTTTAAACATCCAGACACTTCCCTTGCAACCATGCAACATGTCACGGTGCCCGCATGGCATCTTAAGACGGAAGCCCATAGTACCACTTTGTGCGCTGGAGCGACGGGAACAACATATGAAAGTGAATTCCGCACCATTGATACTCTGATGGTGTTTGTGTTCAATGCAGACACAGTAGAGTCCTATGACTGGGAACAAGTGCAAAACAATTATATGATAGCACAACGCTATGACTTGGCATTGAATGACTTGTACCAACTGAATTGGCAACTTACTTTCCCGCCATCCAAAGAGATGCGGAACATCAAGATGTGGCCGCCTTACGGGACGTATGACGCCAACGGGTACAGAATAGAATAGCCCTTTCTGTTGATCGGAAACGAGTGTGAGCCTATGGTGACAAATGCCGCCATAGGCTTACTTATGCTTACTTGAGGGAACGATTTGGGCCTTTTGGCGAAAAAGGCCTTATATTGCATGGTGTCCAGTCGCGACCAAGGGACACCAAACAAAAATCGTTAAACCTCAAAAAAAGAAAGGAACAAAAAAATGGCAAAAAACATCTACAACAACGAGACCTTCCTCAGCGGAAGAATCGGAAAACTGATCTATCGCACCGTGCGCGGCAAGCAGGTGGTATCGTCCTACTCGAAGCCCCGCGACCCGCAAACCCGCGACCAGCAGCTGGTGCGCGCACGCTACGCCCTGCTCGGACGCGTGG
>DFDY01000044.1 GCA_002368955.1 Bacteroidales bacterium UBA3816 | reverse complement strand
TGAAGGCCTCGTGGCCGGGGGTGTCAAGAAAGGTGATTTTGCGGCCCTCGGCGGTAGTCACTTCGTAAGCACCGATGTGCTGGGTGATGCCGCCGGCTTCGCCTGCAATAACGTTGGTTTTGCGTATATAGTCGAGGAGTGAGGTCTTACCGTGGTCCACATGTCCCATAACGGTGACAATGGGGTTGCGGGTGATGAGGTCTTCGGGTTTGTCTTCCTCTTCTATCTTGTTCAGTTCGTCAATGACATCGGCACTGGCAAAGCTTATTTCAAATCCAAACTCGTCGGCGATGAGCTTGATGGTCTCGGCATCGAGACGCTGGTTAATGCTGACGAAGATACCCACCTGCATGCAGGTGCTGATGATTTGGGTGACGGGCACATTCATCATGGTGGCCAGTTCGTTGGCAGTGACAAACTCGGTCACCCGCAGTGTCTTCTGGCTCTCCATCTCGTTCAGGTGCTCCTCTTCGATGCGCTGCTGCACTTTCTGACGTTTCTCGCGGTTGTGCTTGGAGGTCTTCGACTTGCCCATGGGGCTCAGGCGGGCCAAAGTGTCGCGAATCTGCTTCTCAATCTCGCCCTCGTTAATCTCCACCTTCTGGGGTTTCTTGTCGGCCTTCTTCTTGCTGCCCTTGCTGCTGCTCTTGTCGGCGCTCTTCTCACTCTTGGCATCGTTGCCGCGGTTGGCTTTCTGGCCGTTGCCTCCCTTGTTGTTGCCTCCGTTGCCCGAGGGGGTTACGTTTTCGGTCTGGCCGCCCGTGTCGCCTACCTTGACGGCTTTGTTCTTGATGCGCTTGCGTTTCTTCTTTTCCGACGAAGAGGGCTTGGGCTTCTCAAATTGGCTCAGGTCAATCATGCCCACCAGCTTGGTGCCTTCCAGTTTCTGATACTGAGTTTCTATAAATTCAGGTTCGGGTTTGGCGGGAGCTGTTGGCTTTTCGACAACTTTCTCCGCTACGGCCGGGGCTGGTTTGGCCTTCTCCGGTACAGCCTTGGCCTTGGGTTCGCTGGGGCGGGATTTATCAGCCTTGGGCTCGCCCGTTTTCTTCTGGTCCTTGGGCTCGCCCGACTTCTTCTCCTTGTTTTTCTTCTTCTTGTCGGGTCGCACCTTGGTGTTAAGGGCATCGAGGTCAATCTTGCCCTTGATGCGCAGGTCGCCTACCTGGGTGGGCTCCAGAACCGGCTTCTCCTCCACGGGAGCAGTTTCAGCTTCTTGGGGTGCGGGTTCGGCCACGGCTTCCTCGGCCGGTTGGGGCAGAGGCTCTTCGGCTACGGCCGGTGCGGGCTCGGGCTCGGGCTCGGGGGCGGGTGCCTCTTCCTTCGGGGCGGGAGCCTCTTCGGGAACCGGGGTTTCGACAGGGGCGGGGGCTTGCGGCTCGTCGGGAGTGACGGCAGGTTCGACGGGCTTGCTACCCTTGATGTCTACATTAGAGGTGTTGTAGTTTTTGATGATCACCTCTTCGTTATCTTCTTTGTTCTCTTCGGGGCTGGCCTCAATGACAACATTGTTGCCGCTAGGCGTAATCTCAATCTTGTCGGCCTGCTCTTTTACGGCACGTTCGCCTTGGAAAGCAGCTTCCACCAGCCCATACTGCTCCTCGGTGAGGCGTGCGTTTGGGTTGATTTCTACCTGATGGCCTTTCTTGGCTAGAAATTCCACTAGGGTGGAAATGCCGACATTCAGCTCGGTGGCCGCTTTCTTTAGTCTAATTCCTTTTTTTTCTTCTGCCATTTTTTACACTCCTTTTTAAATGGTTCAACAATATTTTGAGGCCTTTTCTCTTTTCTGGGTCAGAAACCGTTGGCTGTGCCGGCATTCCTCTTTCGGTCGGCTGCGATTTCTGCTTCTTGGGGCCTATTCTTTACTTCTCTTCGCCCTGCTCGGCATCGTCGTCCTCAAACTCGGCTTTCAGTATGCTGATGACATTGTCGATGGTCTCCTCTTCAAGGTCGGTGCGTTTCAGCAGTTCCTCCTTGCTCAGGGCCAGCACGCTCTTGGCGGTGTCGCAGCCTATACCGGTCAGCACATCGATAATCCACTGGTCGATGTCGTCGGCAAATTCTTTCAGTTCAACGTCGTCACTGTCTTCGTCGCCGGTGCGGTACACATCGATGTCGTAGCCCACCAGCTTGCTGGCCAGCTTGATGTTGCAGCCGCCCTTGCCGATAGCCAGGCTCACCTGTTCGGGCTCCATGAAGACCTCAATTTTCTTGCCCTCCTCGTCCACTTTCAGCGACGAGACCTTAGCGGGAGCCAAGGCACGCTGCACCATGATGTCCAAGCGGGGGGTATAGTTGATTACGTCGATATTCTCGTTGCGGAGTTCGCGCACGATGCCATGAATGCGGGCACCTTTGACACCCACGCAGGATCCAACGGGGTCGATGCGGTCGTCGTAGCTCTCCACGGCTATCTTGGCGCGCTCGCCGGGGATGCGCACAATGTTCTTGATGGTGATGAGGCCATCATAGATTTCTGGCACCTCGGCCTCCAGCAGCCGTTCCAGGAAGATGGGAGAGGTGCGGCTGAGGACGATGACGGGGTTGTTGTTCCTCATCTCCACCTTCAGCACCACGGCACGCACCGTGTCGCCCTTGCGGAAACGGTCCGAGGGAATCTGTTCGCTCTTGGGCAGCACCAGCTCTATCTTCTCCTCGTCCAAAATCAAAATCTCTTTGTTCCAAGGCTGATAGACCTCGCCCACTATCACCTCGCCCACCTTCTCTTTGTATTTCTGGAAGATGAGAGACTTCTCGTAGTCCTGAATCTTGCTCGAAAGGTTCTGGCGGATGGCCAGGATCTCGCGGCGGCCGAATTCGGTCAGATAAATAGGCTCCGAGCATTCCTCCCCAACCTCAAAGTCGGACTCAATCTTGATGGCTTCACTATAGGCAATCTCCGTGTTCTCGTCAGTCACTTGGCCGTCCTCGACAATGGTGCGGTTGCGGAATATCTCCAAGTCGCCCTTATCGATGTTCACAATAATATCGAAGTTGTCCTCCGTGCCGTAGCGCTTGGCCAAAGCCGTGCGGAACACCTCTTCCAGAATGTGCATCAATGTCTCGCGGTCAATGTTCTTATATTCTTTAAATTCAGAAAAAGAATCTATCAGGTCTAACGTCTTCATTTGACTTGTATTTGGAACTTATATTATTATTTTCTTTATTTTTTGTGATTAGAGAAAAATGATTAGTGATTCGACAAAAGTAAAGTTCATTCACCTTTTATTATTTCACTTATCACCATTTCAGCACCACCTTGGCGTTTTTCACGTCGGCATAGTTGAAGGTGAGCACCTGTGGCGGCACCTTCTTTGTGCCCTTTATTAGGATGGTGAACTGCTGGTCGTCGCAGTCGGTGAGGGTGCCCTCGTAGTTCTTACCCTCAAAGGTCTCAACAGACAGGTCGCGTCCCATATGGCGGCGATACTGCCGGGGCAACTTCAGTGGGGTATCGGCACCGGCAGAACCCACGTTCAGCTCAAAATCCTCCTCCTCACGATTCAGCTGCTGCTCTATGGCACGGCTCAGCTCAATGCAGTCCTCAATAAGGATGCCGTTGTCACCGTCGATGTCCACAAATATGCGGTTGTCGGGAGTAATTTTCATACTCACCAGAAACTTTTCGCTGCCCTCCAGCGTATCTTTAATAATGTCTAAAACTTTGATTTTATCTATCATAAGCAATAAAAAAGGGAACTCCCGTCCCCTCAACAATCGCTGCAAAGATACACATTTTTTTTGACATAGCAAGAAAAAGACTCACTAATTTAGTGTATTCGTTCATTTTTCAACCCACGTGGCCTTCCCATTCGATAATACACTTTTGGATACGCCCACTTTTCAACTTATTATTGCGCAAATAGTACGATAATTATCTGACATAAATATAATTATTGTTTCTGCATTCACGAACTTGTGGACTTCTCGCTCTGGACAAGATCTATCTTGGCTTTGGGTTCGCATCAATAGTGGGAAAAGATACTGCTGAACGATGACAATGCACCCTTATGGTATGTGTAATATGTATCTTAGGTATATTTCACTTTACCAGATAATTACATATCAAACTAAAGCCCTTGTTTTGCCATGTCGGCAAAAATGTGTAATTTTGCATTTTGAAAAAAGAGCGTCCCTATGAATACCCATTTAAACAAATACCCTATTGGGATACAAACCTTTTCTGAGATTAGGAAAGGCAATTATATCTATGTTGACAAGACAGATTTGGTGTGGCAGCTGACCAATTATGCCAAGTTTATCTTCCTCAGCCGCCCCCGGAGGTTCGGCAAGTCATTGCTTTCTACCACTCTGGTTTCATATTTCAAGGGGGAGAAAGAGTTGTTCGAAGGGTTGAAGATAATGGGCTATGAAAAGGAGTGGAGACAGTATCCGGTGATTCATTTCGACTTGAGCATGGCAAAGAA
>DFDY01000105.1 GCA_002368955.1 Bacteroidales bacterium UBA3816 | reverse complement strand
CGGGCCAGCTGTCGGCGATGGCCTGTTTGATGGGTTCGGGCTCATAGACCATCTCGAAATTGGGGTAGTGTTTCTTGATTTCGTTGTAGATGATTTCGGGGTCGAAGCTCATAGAGGTGACGTTGAAGCTGTTGCGGTGCACCAGCTTGCTGGGGTCGGCCTCCATGATGTCAATCATGGCCTTCTGGGCGTCGGGCATATACATCATGTCCATGTAGGTGCCTTTCTTCAAGGGGCAGACAAATTTCTCGCCCTTGACGGCAGCGTAGTAGATTTCCACAGCGTAGTCGGTGGTGCCGCCGCCGGGGAGGGTCAGATGGCTGATGAGGCCGGGGAAGCGCACCGAACGGGTGTCCACACCGAAACGGGTGAAGTAGTAGTCGCTCAGCAACTCGCCGGTCACCTTGGTGACGCCATAAATGGTATTGGGGCGCTGGATGGTGTCCTGGGGGGTGTTCTGGTGGGGGGTGCTGGGGCCGAAGGCACCGATGCTGCTGGGGGTGAAGACGGCGCAGCCGAAGAGGCGGGCCACCTCAAGGCAGTTGACCAGTGAGCCAATGCCGACATTCCAACCCAGCATGGGGTTCAGTTCGGCGGTGGCACTCAGGATGGCAGCCAGATTATAGATGGTGTCGATGTTGTACTTCTTAACAGCGGCGGCAATCTGCATCACCTGTGTGGAGTCGATGCGCTCGATGGGTCCGCGCTCGTAGTCGCCGCCCTTCAGCGGACGGAGGTCGCTGCAGACTACATTGTTGTCACCATAAATGTCTCTCAGATTGCGGGTCAGCTCTGAACCTATCTGTCCGCCGGCACCAACTATTAGAATTCTTTTCATTGCTATAGATATTTTATAAACTATTATTAAATATTCTTTTCTTGATAATAAACGTAGGTTCAGATTATTGTGCGCATACTGCACCATAATTTGAACAAGCAAATATACAAAATTATTCTGAAATGGCGCAACCACGGGGAGACAAAAATGAGAAACACATTTTTTTTTCGTAACTTTGCCTCCCCAACTGTGGGGAGTTTATTATGTTTAAAGATTGTAGTAACAATATATTAGATTTCCATCCGCTGACCCTTGCCGACTGCGAAACGGTCCGCGCCGTCACCCTTGCCGCCGGGCATAGGAACTGCAACTATACTTTCGCCAACCTCATTGGGTGGCAGTTTTGGTTCCATACCGAGGTGTGCATCTGCCATCAGTGCGTTGTCTTCCGCTTCAATATCGAGGGCCGCCGGGCCTATATGCTCTGCTCCGCTGCCCTGCCCACCCTGGCCCTGATGGAGCTGCTCTGTGCCGATGCCGCCGCCGTCGGGGCCGACATCCTCATCACGGGGCTGGAAGACGAGGTGGCCGCCCACCTCAAGACTCTCCTGCCCGCTTATGCCACCGTCGAACCTCGGCGGGAGCAGTACGATTACATCTACCTGCGGCAGGAGCTGGCCGAGATGAAAGGCAAGAACCTCAAGGCCAAGCGCAACCATGTCAACAAATTCCTCTCTGAGCACCCCCAGTTCGAATACCGCGAGCTTGTGCCCGACCTTTTTGACGAGTGTCGCCAGCTCTCACTGCTTTGGCGCAACGAGGTCCATCAGGACACACCTTTCTACAACGAGACCGTGCGGGCCGAGCAGAAGAGCATGGAGCGTGTGCTGGCCCACTGGGAGGAGCTGGACATGCGGGGCGGGTGCATCTATGATGGGGGCCGGATGATTGCCTTCACCTATGGGTCTGCGGTCACTCACGACACCTTCGACGTTATGGTGGAGAAGGCCGACCGCACAATTGACGGGGCTTTCAACATCATCAACCAGCAGTTTGCCTCCCACCTGCCCGAGCAGTATGTCTACCTCAATCGTGAGGAGGACATGGGGCTGGAGGGGCTGCGCAAGTCCAAACTCTCCTATCACCCCCATATATTGCTCAGCTACAATAATGTGTTGATTCAATGCCGATGAACTACAGTTTGCAACGAATGACCTCGGCCGACGCGTCCCTCACGGTGCAGTGGATGGTGCGCCAGTATGGTTTCGACCCCGCCGAGGTGGAGGAGTGGGTGGCGCACCTGCATTTCAACTGGCCTATGAGTGTGAAGGCCGTGGATGGCGAGGGGGTGCCCATTGGGCTTCTCAACATGAGCGACTACCGCATAGAGGAAGAGACTCAACTGATTGTGGCCGAGCGACCCCAACTGTTGGCCCGCCTCAACGGGCTCAAGTATATAGCCGTTTTCTCCTTCATCGTGGCCGAACCCTATCGCGGAACCCGCCTCAACTATGACATGATTCAGTCACTCATGCCCGACCTGCAGGGCTACGACTTCGTGTTCATTCCCGTCATGCACCACCTGAAGACCCACCGCTACTGGCAACGGTGGGGGGCGGTGGAGTTCTACCGCGACCCCATGTCGGTCTATTACATGCTCCCCATCTCCTCAGCAGCAAAGGCCATAGCACCGGCGGCATCCAGACCCGCGCCTCACCACCTCTGCTGATGGCTTACAGAAAAATGAGGGTTTTGTGTAGTTTTCTGTTCTCATGTTACGTTATAATACATATGTTTAACTCAATCATTTTTTTTACATGGGAACAAGAATATTTATTGCATTAGTTTCATTGGCCTTGGGCTGTTCGCTTCAGGCCCAGACACTTTTTAGTGAAGATTTCGATGGCATCACCGTAGTCAATGAGGTAGGCCCCCTACCCGACGGCTGGCTGATGTATGGTGACCAAAACACCAATGTGAGCAATCTTGCCCTTTTTGGCAGCGGATGGGTGGTCTCTGACGTAGAGTCTCCCAACCAAGCCGCCGCCTCGGTGTCGGCCATCAACGAGTCAGGCAACTGCGACCGATGGCTGGTGACTCCCGCCATCCCAATCCCCGCCACGGGCTATGCCCTCACATTCAGGGCCTACGTCCCAGAGGCCAACGGCAACGAGAAACTGCGCGTGATGGTCTCCACCACGGGTACCGAAAAAGCCGATTTCGGCACTACCCTGCGCGACATTATCTTCGACGGCACTAACGGTACCACCGCCGGATGGTGCAACTTCAACCTGCCGCTGAGCGACTTTGCCGGACAGCAGGTGCATGTGGCATTCGTCAATCACGGGCACAACTATTTCATCTTCATCGACAATGTGACGGTGAACATCCCCTACAACAATTTCCACATGGCCTTGCTGGAGAACTTTACCTCGCAGTACTGCGGCAACTGCCCCGAAGGACACGAGGCCATAGCCGATGCCTATGCCGGTTTAGAGAACCGGGTGGCCTGGGTGTCGCACCACAGTGGTTTCCAGAACGACATGATGACCAGCAACGCCTCGCTTGCCATGGAGGCACTCTATAACACGAGCAGCACCTATGCACCCGCCATCAGCATCGACCGCGACATGCGCTACTCCACCTCCAGCGACCCCGGTCCTGTGCACTTTGTGAGTTCTTCGGCCGATATGCACGACCAGCTGGCCCGAGCCACCTCTTTGCAAGACAACATCGTGCTGGGATTCACTGACATTTCTTATACCGCCGCCACACGGCAGCTGCAGGTCACCGTGGACGGCTATTTCATGTCAGACTGCACGATAGCGGAGCCCCACTTGACCGTCTACCTCATCGAGGACAGCATCATTGCCTTTCAGCAGGGTGCGTCGGGGTCCGACAATTACCGCCACGACCACGTGGTCAGAGGCAGCCTCACCGATAATTGGGGCGATGCCGATGCTTTCAGCTCTACGACTGCCAATACTCATTTCGGCAAGACCCTCAGCTACACCCTCCCGGCCACCGTGCGCCCGGAGAAGTGCAGTTTAGTGGCCTTCGTCACCACCCACGGCAGCGATGTCCGCCACCGTCAGGTGCTCAATACTGCCAAGAGTGGCTACATCACGCAGGACTCCGGCCACCAGTTGGGCATCTCACAAGTGCCACTGGACTTGGCCGTCAGTGTGTATCCCAACCCCGCCTCCGACAGAGTGAATATCTCTTCCAACAGCACCATCCTCGACCTCACGATAGTCAACTGCATGGGACAGGTGGTCAGTAGGTATGGACGGGTCAATGCCGATGTGGCCGAACTGGACATATCACATTTAGCCTCTGGGGTCTACATCGTCAAGGCCACCACAAAGAATGGCTCTGCCGTAGAGAGACTGTGCATAACGGAATAAGGTAAAACTTAATCAAAAACTAAGGCAAAGGAGCAAAGACATTACTGCCTGCCCAAGGCCTGTAATACTGAAACCCCGCAATATGTGGGGTTTCGGTGTATCTGGCCATAAGCGTTTGCATGATTCTTTAGATGTCCGCTCAATACTTGTAACTCAGGCCGTACTTCTCATGCAGCCGTCGAAGGGAGCCGTCGGATTTCATCTTGGCGATAATGTCATTTATGTATTGTAGCAGGTCGTCCTGCCCTTGGCGCATGAGCACACCTATCTCGCCGTGGGTGAAAGGCTGGTCGAGCAGCGGTGCCGCCAGACGGCTGTCGTGCTGCACATAGTAGGGGGCCTCGGTTATTTCGGTAATCATGATGTCGGCCATGCCGGTAGCAATGAGGGATGGAATTTCTTCATTGCGAGGATGGACGATGATGGTGGCATGGGTAAGGTGCTGGCGGGCAAACTGCTCGTTCAGGCCGCCAGGGTTCACCATCACCCGTACTCCGGGTTGGTCCACATCGGCCAGGGAGTGGAAGCGGGCCGTGTCGGCACTTCGGCAGAGGATGGTTTTGCCGTTGGCCAGATAGCCTTCGCTCATGGCCATAGACTCCTGACGGGCGGCAGTGATGGTAATGCCGCCTATGGCAAAGTCAAACAGCGGCGGCTGGGCCAGCACATCGGCAGAGAGGGTGGGCCAGGAGGTGGGCACAAAGGTAGTCGTTACGCCCAAGCGGTGGCCTATGGCTTGTGCCATTTCAATGCCAAAGCCCCAGTACTGTGAGGTCAGCGAGTCGTAGAACGAGAGGGGCCGATAATCGCCTGTGGTGCCGACATAGAGGGTGTCGCGTTCCACGATTTCGGCTATCGTGCCGTTGAGGGGAATGTCGGTATAAGTGGAGAGGACGAAGACAGAAGACTGTCCATTCTCTTTGCCGAAACGGAGGGCAGCCGGCAGCGAATCTTCGGGAAAGAGGCGCGAGCTGTCGAAATAGTAGAGGCTGTCGTCGGTGTTGAACCATCCCCCCACATAGCCGTCGTGCAGCAGGGCGTGCCGCACCACAGCGCCCAGCTGGCTGCGAGAGTGACTGTTTTGTGTGGCGGCATAGCTCACCGCAATACCGGTGGAAGGTTCCGCCCAGGTGTGGATATTGAGCGTGAAGCCGTCAGGGTGGCTTTGGCTGTAGGCCCATACGCGGTCGGCAATGGACTCCACGCTGTCCGGTATGGGGGCGATATTATCCTTCGAACACGCAGCCAACGTGGATGCGCAAAAGCACGCAACAAAGAATAAGAGTTTACTAAAATGCTTTGCTTTCATATCTTTTTTCTAGGTTCTCCTAGGAAGGCCTAGGATCGCCTAGGATTGCCTAGGACCTAGGAGAGCCTAGGGGCTCCTAGGCAAGCCTAGGATTGCCTAGGCACTCCTAGGAGGGCTTCCAGTTCTTTTATTCTCTTTTTTAATTTATTGTTTTCTTCTTCGAGGGCTTTGAGCCTTGCGTCTTGTTCGGCCCGGTAGCCTGTGCGGGCGGCGTGCATGCGCTCTTTGATGCCGCCCTCTGTCACAAATTTTTCTTCCAGCTTCTCGATATAAGCGCACATCATCTTGTCGGTCTGATGGCAGAGGGTGAGTGCCATATTGGCCATCTCCTCATCGTTCATCTTGGCCAGCAGGGGCTCGTAATCGCCAAAGTCGTTGTGCGAGCGGCAGAAGTCGCGCAGCCGCTGCTGGCGTTCGCTCTCTCGCGGCCACAGGACAAGATGGTGGGTGTTGAGGTAGTCGTGGTAGTCGGCACGCAGCTCCTGCAGACTTCCGCGAGCCACGTTCAAGAGCTTTATCTCCATCTCGGAGCTTGTCAGTCCGTCCTCGCTGCCCTCCACGATATTCTGTTTGCCGCTGCGGGCAGCCTGCACCATCTGGTCGACGGTGCGGTCGCCGTGAGCCGGCAGGAAGCGCTTGCAGAACTCCACCGTCAGCTGGTAGAGGGTGTCGCTCTTGCGGTAGAAGTAGAGGTCTTTCCAGACCACTGCCTTTTTCAGCACTTTGCCTTTAGTATTGTATTGCATTGTTTGTTTTGTTTTAAAGGGTTTCTAGGAAAGCCTAGGATTGCCTAGGAGAACCTAGGAAGGCCTAGGAACGCCTAGGAGAACCTAGTTTATAGCCCGGGCCAGTGCCTTTTTCACCTTAAATTGGGCGGTCTGGCGGATATCTGTGGACGAGGCCCCAAACTGCAGCACGTAGGCACCTGCGGCAGTCTCCCATGCAGCGGTGGACTCGTTGAAGGAGGCCAAATCATAGGCGGTGACCGTCATCATCAGCCTTTCGGACTCTCCCGGCATGAGGGTCTTGGTCTTGGCAAAGGCTTTCAGTTCGCGGGAAGGCTTTTCAAGACCGCCGGCAGGGGCGGAGACATAGAGTTGCACCACTTCGCGCCCAGGCACGTTGCCCGTGTTGGTGACGGTGATGGTGGCGGTGAAGCCGTCTTGGCCAGCTTTTATTTGGGGCTGGCCATAGTCGAAGGTGGTGTAGCTCAGGCCATAGCCAAATGGATACGACACGGACACGTCATGCGTTACAAAATGGCGGTAGCCAACCCAGATGCCCTCCTCGTAGGGAGTGAAATCGACCCCCCGCCGCTCGCCGCGTTTGCCCGACATGTCCCATCGGTAGGGGAAATTGGAGGCAGATGGAAGGTCCATATAGTTGACTGGAAAGGTCATGGGCAGTTTACCCGAGGGGTTCACATTACCCTTGATGATGTCGGCAACGGCATGAGCCCCCTCCTGTCCGGGAGTCCACGGAAGTATGATGGCATCCACGAGGTCCTTCCAAGAGGCTGTCTCCACCACACCCACTATGTTCAGCACCACCACTACCCGCTTGCCCACCTTATGATAGGCCAAGCTGACATTCTGGATAAGCTCGCGCTCGGGAGCCGTCAGCTGAAAATCGTTGTGGAACACGCGGTCGGCCCCCTCGCCTGCGATGCTGCCCAGCACAATCACCGCCACGTCGTTAGCATGGGCCTGCAGGTCTGGGTGATTGGAAAATGGGTATCTCCGATAACGAGGCGTTTTCACAATATACTCAAGCACGCGGCGCACAGCCTGGTCGAGTTGCGTTTGGGTGAGCGCGCCACACTCCACAGCGGCCAGCAGCCGGTCGCGCTCACGCTGGTTGCCTGGCATCAGCAATTCGTTGCCAGCCTTGACGGCCTTGGCAGTGCTGTCTTTGCATCCCCAGTCGGTCATCACCAGACCATCGAACCCCCATTCGTTGCGGAGAATGGTGGTGAGCAGTTGATGGTTCTGCTGGGTGTATTCGCCATTGAGCTTGTTGTAGGACGACATGACTGTCCATGGATGTCCTTCTTTCACGGCTATCTCGAAGTTTTTGAGGTATATCTCGCGCAAGGCACGTTTTGTCACATACCGATAGAACCGTCCCTAGGGCTCTTTTATTTCAGGGCGATTGATATCGTCGATGGGGGTGGCGGTGGCACTCTCCTTCAAGTCGCGGAGGGTATTGGAGATGCGTCTGAGGGCGAAAAAGGCGATGATGCGCACAATGCCGTTGGCCAAGATGCCCAGACCGAGGAGGATGCCGAGGAAGGCCCCCGCGGATTCGGGTTTGCGCAGGGCCAGGAAGCCCAGCAGAATGCTGCACACGCCCAGCAGGGTCATGAGCCACCAGCGGTCGTAGCCCCCTTTCTTATAGTCGATGGAGAGGACTGCCAGCGAGATGCCCTCAAACATCACCCACATGGCAAAGACGGCAATCAACGCCACCTGAGAAGCCAGGATATTGGTGGCCAGCATCAAGCCTACCACAATCTGGAAAAGAGCCAACAGGGTGGTGGAACCGGCATTGGGCAGGAAAGCCTGGGCACGGAGGCCGAAGATGAGCGAAGAAATGCCCGAACAGAGGATAAGCAGCCCCATGAGCCAGGCCGCCGAGGCAAAACCCGCTCCGGGATTGAAAATGCATACCACACCGAGTAGAATAAGCAACACGGCGGTGACAATGAGGTAGATGTTTACTTTCTTCATGATGATTGTTCCTTTGTCTTAGTAACAATAGAAGGGTGTGGGACGAATCCCGGCACCCTTCACGAAAAGCATTGCGTATGTCTTGATTATTTGCCTTCGATTTCCTTGCGGACCTTCTTGAAAGCCTCGATGCACTTGTCGAGGTGTTCGTGCTCATGGGCGGCACTGATCTGAACGCGGATGCGAGCCTGGCCCTTGGGCACCACGGGATAGTAGAAACCGGTGACAAAGATGCCTTCTTCCTGCATCTTGGCAGCATATTGCTGGCTCTTGGCGGCATCATAGATCATGACGGCGCAGATGGCGCTCTCAGAGGGTTTGCAGTCGAAGCCCTCTTCCTTCATGCGGCGCAGGAAGTAGTCGGTGTTTGCGTGCAGTTTGTCCTGCAGTTCGTTGGTCTCGCTCATCATCTCGAACATGCGGATGCCGGCAGCCA
>DFDY01000052.1 GCA_002368955.1 Bacteroidales bacterium UBA3816 | reverse complement strand
TCGATGGAACCTGTCTGCATCTGGTCGGTCCAGGCAAAGGCGGCCAGCTGCCAGCGGGTGAGCGCGTCGGGCAGGGTGAACTCGACCGACACCTCGCCCTGCTCGTCCGTGCGCAGGGCTGGCGCAAAGAAGGCCAGGGTGGAGAGGTTCTGCCGCAGGTTTTCGGGAACGGGGGCTTCTCTGGAGGTGAAGACGGGCGGTACCATGACTTCGGCTATGGCCTCCTTAGGCACATTCACGCCGGTGCGCTTGCGCCCGTCGCTATAGCCAACGCCTCCCACCGAGGCCACAATGGATTCTACCGACGTGCCCGGCATGTAGGCTATGTCGTCGGCGGAGAGCCGTGCGCCGCTTTCGGGTTCCCCAATGTCTATCGTCGGTATTTTGCAGTCGGCGATTTGGATCTCTTGCAGCGCAACGCCGGCGGGCTGGATGGTGAGTTCGACCACCTTGGGGGTGGAGGTGATGGTGACCTGGACACCGCTTGTTATGTAGCCCACAAAGGAGATGGAGATGATGCATTCGCCCTCGGGTAGACTGGTGAAGGAGAAGCAGCCGTCCAAATCCGTCTGGGTGGAGGCAATCACCACGCCTTGGTAGATGGCGGTCACGTTGGCAAAAGGTATTGCCTCGCCGGTCTTTTGGTCGTAGACATAACCTCTTAGCCTTTGGTGCTGTGTGTGGGAGGAAATGAGTCTGTAGTAGTTTTTAGGGTTGTAGAGGCCGAAGCCTAATTGTGGCTTGGCCAGCTGGGCTTGTGCCTCGAGGTGAAAGTTGGTGACATGGGCGAGCAGTGAGAATGGGCCTGCCGTTCGTTGGCGGGAAATGGGGGTGGGGTAATAGAGGCTGAGGCCATAGTTGAGTCGACGGTACTGGTTGAGGGCGGAGTCGAAGAGGGTAAGGCATACGTTGGCTGCGAGGCCTGTTGAGTCGGCTCCGCTGACGCGGAAGGCAATGTGCTCGTGCTGGCTGGGCTGCGTGCGGTCGCGGAAGGTGGTGGTGGATATCTTGAGGTGCTGGTTGGGCTGGAGGACATGGACGTAGTAGCTGCGGTCGAAAATGACTCCTTCGCGCACGGCGGAAAACATGATCTGTAGGCCGGCTTCGTAGTCTTTTTGTATGGGGATGGTGAGGTGGGTGAGATGGCTGCTGTCGAGGGTGATCATGCCCGTCTTGATGACCCGCGAGGCCACCGACACGTGGTAGTAGAGGGGCTGGTTGCCATAGGGGCTGCCCAGCTCAAACAGCACCGTGTCGCCCTTATGGCAGTGGATTCCAGTTGCCCAATCGGGCAGGGGGTGTGTGCGGACAAACACCAGGTCGGTGCCAGTGACGCTGCCCGTAGGAGCCACGTAGTTGACAATGGTGTCGTGCCGGTTGCCGTCGGGGGTGCTGAAGGTGATGCGGTAGAGGCCCGAGGGCAGTGGCCCGATGTCCAATGTGCGGGAGTCTGTGGTGCGGTCCAGCCACTTGGCTGCCACCGGCCAGTGGTGGCAGTCGCCCTCCACGCTGTCGTAGGCGCTGAAGGGAAACAGCCGGTGGAATTCTTCCTTGCTGCCCACCCATTGCGCGGTGGGGTTTTCCTTCATGAGGGGGTCGAGAGTGAGCAGGGTGTCGGGCTGGCGCAGCTGGTGCAGTTCCACGCGCACCTTGCCCGCAAGGGGGTGGTGGTCGAAGTCGTTGTAGGCAAAGCGCAACTGGGTCAGGTCGTTGCTGACCAGTTGGCAGTAGCCGTCGGCCTCGCTCACGTGGAAGCCCAGGCTTGCAATCTGCATCTCGCCGTCGGCGTCGGTCACTTGAACGGTGGCCTCATAGACAAAGGTGGCTTTGCGCCCTTTCTTGTGTTGTGCCTCGGCGGCCTCGCCGAAGTCTTCCAGCCGTGGCGTAAAGCTGAACTGGAAGCAGCCGTCAGGTCCCACCCGCAGGCTGTCGTGGGAGGTATACTCCTCGCGCAGGTGGGCGGCCTCCAGCCGTGAGCAGGAGACCTCCCAGCTGCCCTCGGCCCCATCCATGGGGGCACCGCTGAAACTGCTGACGGTGCCGTAGACCGTCACCGGCTGGCCGAAACGGCGCAGGCTGCCGCTGTCGGCCCCCTCCTTGTTCGGCGAGAGCGTCACAAAGAAGTGGGGCGGCTTATAGGCCTCCACGGGGATGTACCGGTAACCGTTGTATCTGTGTTTGCCTTTCGATTTCACGTCCAGCTGATATCTCCCGTTGCGCCCCTCGTGCGGAATCACAAATTGCCCCCAGCAGCGGCCATGCTTGTCGGTGGTGAGGTAGAGGGTGTCTTTGCTTTCGTAGTTGCCAAAGGTGGCCATCAGGTGCACTCCGGCGGCAGGCTTTTTGTGGCGGATGTAGTCCTTGCCTGTGGCGCGGTCGGTGTAGGCCAGGCAGCAGAACTGCACCGTGTCGCCCAGGCGGTAAATGGGCCGGTCGGTCATGATAATCTCAAGGCGCTCTTTTTGATTCTTGGAGAATGCGTAGTCCCACCCCCAAACCTCTGTGTTAAATTGGTCTCCGTCGGTTTCGGAAGTCAGTTGGTCTGGGTAGAGAAATTTCCGTCCCAGTGGGCTGGTGCTGAAGCTGTAGTGTCCCTGGTTGTCGGTGTAGGTGAGGCGGTTACGTTGGTGCCAAAACATGCCGGTGGAATGGAGTGTGACACGCTTGTCGGTCAGGGGCTGGCCCGACTGGCGGTCCACCAAGTAGCCCATAATGTTGGTGCGCCCTTTGGAAGGGGTGATGTGGTTGATAAAGACGGCGTCGCTCGACTTGTACAGGCTTTGGCAGAAGACACTGTCGGTGTAGGCCAGCAGCCTGTAGGCCCCTTGTTCCACGGCGGGCAGTGGCACCAGATAGGGGTGGCTGCGGTGGTCGCCCGGGTCGGGCAGCTCCTGCTGCCACTCTTTGATGGGGGTGAGGCTCATGAGGGAGTCGCGTCTGACTGGCCCCTCGGGGATAGGGGTGTAGGGCACCAAGCGGAAGTGCAGCAGCCGTGTGTTGCAGGCCTTGACGAGGGCCAGCCGGTTGCGCTTGGAGGAGGCCACATTGGCGTGCGCTATGGAGAGTTGAGGACGGCATATTTCGCGTCTTAGCACCCGGCACTGGTCGGCGCCGTAGGTGTGGGGGAACAGTTGCTCCACTTCCAGACAGGCGGTCTCGGCCGCCACCAGGCTGTCGGCAAAGGAGAAGGCCTTGGCCCGCTTCATCATCAGCAGGGCCTTCATCTCGTCGGTCTTCAGCAGCGGCAGGTAGTAGTGGTAGGTGCGGTCGAAGTTTTGGAAGGGAGCGAAGCGCTGCAGGTCAATCCAGCAGGCCTCGTCGGCCGACCGGCCGACGTAGAACCGTGCAATGCGGTAGTATAAGGACTGGGGGAAAGGCGGCAGCGTGTCGGCCTGCTCGACTCGGGCGACAAAGAGCGGCAGGGGCTCGAAGGCGCCGCCGAGGGTCTTTTCACCAGAGGGAAACTTGGCAATGGCATCCATCAAGGTCTGCACGGCAATGTTCAGCAGGGTGTTGTTGAGGGTGAAGGGGGCGTTGCTGTCGGCTGCAAAGAGGCGGATGTATGGCTCGGGGTCGGCACGGCGCAAAGCTTCGGCATAGGCCAGCACGCTGTCGGCGCACATGGTCAGCGTGTCCTCCATGCGCTGCTTTGTGCTTTTGTTCCAGTAGTTGTACTGTGTGAAAGCCTCGCTATAGGACTGGAAGAGAAAGGCGTAGGCTACGGCGCGATCCACCCCTTGCAACCTGCGGGCTAGGTGGTTCCAGCGCATGATGGACGAATCGGTGGAGTGGTTGTTGTAGGCGTAGTCCAGCGTGTTCAGGTAGAGGACTGCCGTCAGCTGCTCAACCCCACTGCCCGAGGCCAACTGCTGCCGGTAGGCCTGCTGTGCCAAGGGGTAGGCCGTGGCATAGCGATACGTGCCAATCAACGTGTCCAGATGGTTCCAATTGATTTTGCTTTGTGCCGAAGCCCCAAGTGCCAAGGCGACAAGTAGTAATAAGAATAAGGTCTTTTTCATCTTAATAAGTAGTGTATTAATATAATAATTGTTTGACTTCATTATGCATCTTTGAATTTGACTCATCGTGTCAACGTTGATCCAATAGCCCTGACCAAAACAACCACGTGTATTATAGATATTGTTAACCACATATTATTGTTTTAGTTAGTATATTATAGCCCTAGTTGCAAAGATGCTGCAAATATACAACTTTTTTTAGAATTGAGAATTGAGAATTTTTTAAAAGTAAAAGGTAAAAACTAAAAACTAAAAGGGTGGGCGGGGACGTTGAGAATTGAGAATTGAGAGTTGAGAATTGGTAACCTCCAGAAATGCCCTGCAAGGGCTTAAACAGATCTAGCCCAATGGCAACGCCTTGGGTGAGAGTTGAGAATTTTTTAAAAGTAAAAGCTAAAAACTAAAAACTAAAAAGGATTGGATAAATGCTATGCCAATAACCTTTTTAGT
>DFDY01000050.1 GCA_002368955.1 Bacteroidales bacterium UBA3816 | reverse complement strand
GAAAGCAGGAACAAACGGGGCACCGGAAAGCAACTTGGCGGGGGTGTTGACGAACACCACGCCCACCAGGATCATCAGCACCACGGTGAAACCGCGCATAAACTGTTTCATGCCGTTGCCCAGGTACTTGCCGTGAATCTCTGGCAGCGAGGCACCGTCCATACGGATGGAGATGAAGCCGCTGATGAAGTCGTGCACCGCACCGGCGAAGATGCAGCCGAAGACGATCCACAGAAACGAGGCGGTGCCGAACTGGGCACCCATGATGGCGCCGCAGATGGGCCCCACGCCTGCGATGTTGAGGAACTGGATGAGGAACACGCGCCACGGCTTCATGGGCACATAGTCCACCCCGTCGGGATGCGCCACGGCCGGCGTCACACGCTTGGGGTCCACGCCGATGACACGTTCAATAACCTTAGAGTAAAGCCAGTAGCCCAGTACCAGCAAAACAACCGAGATGATAAAAGTAATCATAACTTTGCCGTTTTTCGGGCTGCAAAAGTACAACTTTTTCCCGACACAGCAAAATTATTATTATCTCACTTCAGCATGGTGCGTCACAACTATCGAAAACTCATAAAGAAGCCACAGAGGCAAAGCCACCAAACACATAGTGAACACATCAGTGCTGGGCGTAATAAAAGCAGCTGCCACTAGGACTAATACCACTGCCGCCTTGCGCCAACGTTTCAAAAACGATGATTTAAGTACGCCTATGCGAGCAAAAAAGTAGGCAACAATGGGCATTTCGAAGACGAGGCCCATCATGAACAACAGACCAATGAAAGTATTGATATACGAGTTGAGCGATATCTGATTTGCCACTCTCATACTCACCTGATATGTACCAAGGAAATTGAAGGTCAACGGGAAAATGAGGTAGTAAGCCAACGCCAGTCCCAGGAAAAACTGGAAAAAGAATGCTGTTATAGCCAGAACCGCTGGCTTCCTTTCATTGTCATAAAGTGCCGGTTTGGTGAAAAACCATATCTCGACAACAAGGTAAGGGAAAGCCACAACCAACGCCAAGTAGAACGATATACTCAAGTGGGTCATCAACTGCGAGGCCAGATTTATATTGATCAGATCTATCTGGCCTACATTTGCCTCCAAACCTATTTTCCCTAGCAGTTTATATGTAGCAAAATCACTATTGCATGGTGCCAATATTAACTGCTCAAAGACAAAGTCCTTGTAACAGAATGCCACCACAGCAAGCCCTAACACTACCGCGATGCAGCGTATTAGAAGCCAGCGAAACACCTCCACATGGCCCCAAAAGGTCTTCCCGTCAGCCATTGTTTTCCTGCGGAGAAGGGGGTTCATCGGCCGACGCGGCGTTTTTCACCTCATCCTCCACTCCATTCATGGCTTTTTTGTACTCCTTAACGCCTTTGCCGAGACCCTTCATAAGCTCTGGTATCTTCTTGCCGCCAAAGAGAACCAGCACAATGAGGGCAATGACAATTATCTCCTGCCCGCCAATTATACCAAGTGTCACCATATACTATTCCTCCGATAAAAATATTTCACAGGTATCGAAGTTGATTTCCCAGTGGCCTTTAGGGGTGCTCTTCCAGTTGTACTGCTTTGCCATGCGGTCCCACCAGTTCTGGAATTTTGTTCCTATCTCGCCCATGTCTTTCACCAGCTTTTGGTAAAGAGCGTCGTTGTCGGGCGTGAGTATCTTGGCCAACTCGTCGAGGCCGTTGCGACGTTCGAAGATCTGCTGTATTTCGTTGCATTCCTCGCGTGTTACTTGCCCTACTTTTTCTTTCATGTTGTTTACCATTCCTTTCTGACCTCGAAGGGGTCATTGTAGTTGATTAACTTTATTTCCACTTCGGGCATGAAATCACCCACATCACGGATGGAAGCCAGCAATTTGCGTGCCGCCTCGCGCTCGATGTGTGCCACAGCGCATTGCTCATGGCTCGGGGTATTCACCTCCAGTGTTGTCTTGCGGTTGAGCCAAACGCAGCGGCGACAATGGTAGGCATCGCAGTGGCGGCATATTGGCCCATGATCGAGACGCAGCAACTGCTGGTTGGGGATGTTCTGCGGGTCAATGCTGCCATCAGGATTGCTGTAGTAGAATGCCGGGCAGAGATAGTATTTGCCATTGGGTGCCAGTGTAATGTTCTCCACACCTGCGTTGCAGTGGTTGGGTCGGGTGAGCATCATACGGTCGGTCAGCAGGTTCAGCTGAGGCATCCGGTCCTTTAAGTATTCTTCTTTTATCACTGCCGCCCACTGGTCGAGTAGCTCGCCGTGGCGCTTCATGTCCTCGTCGGTGAAAGTCTCCACATCGGTGATGACAATGTTGAGACGCCGCACTTTCAGCAGTATTCCGCTTATAGTATCGCCACTTGTGAAAAGCTCATGCTTTCTCATCCGCATTACACATACCGAGTCGTCCATGCTCCCGCCGACAACCACATCGCCTTTCATAGGATATGGCACAATGTCGTGGTGGTCAATGGTGTCTATCATGTCGAGGTATTTCTGTGGCAGTGGGTAGTCGGGGTAGACGAACTGAATCATCAGGTTTTGCTTCATGGCGTAGAGGATGCCAGCCCGCAGGTCGTCGAGGCTTATAAGTCGCCGCACGGAGTACGGATTGTCGCAATGGCAGTAACTAACCGAGGTGTCGTCCAGAAGTATTACAAGATATTGCATCATGGCCTTAACAGATTTCGGATTTCACTTCACGTTTGTTCTGCTCATATTCCTCCCGCCTACCCTCTACCTCCAACTTTCGGTAGAGTTTGTTCCAGTAGTAGTTGTTGGCACGCACGCGAGCTTTGTGCATCAGGCAGATGGCAGTGCTCCTCTGGTATATGGTGTCGGTCTGAGCGGAGTCGTAATTCTCGCCCTGGCACCAAGCGCACCCCGAGGCCACCTCGCACTCGAGGCATTTCTGCGGACTCTGAGTCGTGCGGTCCAACGCCAGGAACGGACGCAACAGATTCTGGTTGATGCCGTCCTTGATGTTGCCGATGACGAGGGCTTTTTTGCTTCGCAGCGAATATTGTGCGAAGCGCGTGCAGGGGTAGAGGTTACCTGCAGCGTCGACACTGAGCATATGTCCCGCGCCGCACCAGTTATTGTTTTTACTCAAAGGAATTGGTTTCCCTATATATTCGCTAAAAAAAGAACACTCTTGAGTATATCGGTTATTATCAATAATATAGTCTGCTATATCTATTAATTGTTGTTCAAAAAGTCTATCGTCACCATCCTTCCAAACATTCTCAAAAACAACATTAATATGAATTCCCGGTATTCCCAATTCGAATAGGTGAATTACACTCTCTTTAATGAAAGGAATGTCCTCTGAACTCACGGTAACTTTTGTGCTACATGAAGGGAACTGTTCTATCCATTTGGGAATATTTTTTACAACATCATTATAGGAGCCCGATCCATTGGGATAAACTCTGTTGATATTGTGTTTTCGTGAGGTTCCATCTATAGTAATTGTTATATCAAGATGTTTTCTGTTTTTTTCAATAAATGATTGTACTTTATCTGTATGATATGTTAATCCGTTAGTAGTGAAGCCCACCCGATACATATTAAACCATGGATGATCCAACCTAAACATTTCGACCTTCAAATAATCACATATATGGTCTATTAGATCCATTTCCAATGTTGGTTCCCCTCCAATAAACTCAAAGTCAACACTGTCGTTTTCCAAGAACGATTTCTGAGAGAGAATAAAATCCACCGCTTTTTCTGCGATGTCAACTGACATTTTTTCTTTAACATTCTTACCAACCAAATAACAATATTTACATCTCAATTGGCAATCTTTGGTAACAATGAAATTTATTGTTTTGTGCATAAATACAATAATAAATGGGGGAGTAAGAGACCATATTCATGCTCTCAATATTGGTTTTTAGTTTTGCCAGTGGGTGCAGGCTTTTATACACGCTTGCCAGCATCCGTCATCGCAGTCTCCTGCACAATCCCCTTCACACGATCCACTACAACTGCGACCACAACCGCTTGAACTGCCATTTAAACTGGCATTTTCTTTCTCACAAGCTGTAAAAAGTGTTGCACCAAGGGCTGTAAAAGCCAATAATGGTAATGCTTTTTTTGCAGACTCTTTAAAGAATTCTCTACGCGATTGGATTTCTTCGTTTTGTTTCTTCTCTTCCATAATGTTAAAGATTAATCGTTTCCCTTACTCACTTACAGGCTTTTCAGGCTACTCCTTGTAATATATTATCACGATGCAAAAGTACTGTTATCCCTCCATACTCTCCACGCCCGATATGGGCGCCATGCCCACATCGGGCGTCCCGCATTATTCTCGCTATCATCTACTGTAGCCTTTCCGACAGACACTGATTGTCTTTCAGACACTGTGAGTACAGGCCGAAGAAGTCCACTCCCATAGCCAGGCTTATGGCCAGCAGCTGCCGGGTGTCGATGGTGGGCTTGGCGAAAATCTTCTGCACAGTGCGCGGATGCACATGGATGCGGTCGGCCAGCCACTCGTTGGTGTGGCCCTGCCGCCGTAGTTCCTCCCTGATTGTCTGTCCGATATGTATCTGCATATAAAAAAAACCGCGAGCTTTTTGTCGGGCTCGAGGTTCTGGACTACCTACTATTCAAACAAGAAAGCTCACGGATGCCGTGAGCGATCTGCTTTCTGCTGAATAGTGCAAGAATTTGTCCAGAATTCGAGCCGCACATTATAAGCACAATCGCTGATTACGTTATTGTCTTTTTTTTCTTTTCCTTACATGTCTATTGTAATTTCGTTACACGAACATTCCTTTGCCGCGAGAATAGTCGCCTTTATTCTATTCTGTTGTCCTCGGGGGCGGCGAGCCAGACGATGAGGTAGGCCCAGAAGCCGAGGCTGCCGAAGAGCAGGGCCACGAGGAAGACTATGCGAACCACCGTGGGGTCCACGTTGAGGTATTTGGCCAGGCCGCCGCAGACGCCGGCGATGCGGCGGTCGGTGGTGCTGCGCGTCAAGCGCTTGTAGTTGCCGTTGTTTTCCATTGTTTTATTAATCTGTTTTTTATGAAACCCCTACTGGGTTTTAGAATGGGGGATTACCGTGTGTTTGCTATTGATATGAAACCCCTACGGGGTTTGGGTGGTGCGGATTATCGGGTGTTTACTATTTATATGAAACCCCTATGGGGTTTGGGTGGTGCGGATTATCGGGTGTTTGCTATTTATATGAAACCCCTACGGGTTTTGGGTGGTGCGGATTATCGGGTTTTTACTATTTATATGAAACCCCTACGGGGTTGTTAATTGGAGATTCTGTCGTTTGCCATTATGAAGAAATCCCTACGGGGTTATTGAATATTGAAATTACCATTACCCCCTCCTAACTTAAAACTTAAAACTCAAAACTCATAACTCCTAACTCCTAACTCCTAACTCTTACAGCTCCACTTCCTCGCGGAACTGCGGTATGCTGATGTTCTTCCAGCCGTCCTTGCCGAGGGTCTCGGCGAAGTGCTGCTGCGTCTCCTCTTCGCCGTGGACGAGGAAGAGGCGCTTCACCTTCTTCTTGTCCTGGCAGGAGATGTAGCGCATCATCTCGCGATAGTCGCCGTGGCCGGAGAGGGAGTCTATGCGGCGCAGCTCGGCGCGCACCTTGTGGCGCTGGCCGAAGATGCTGACCTCCTCGTCGCCACGCATAATCTTGGCGCCCAGCGTGCTCGGCTCGCAGTAGCCCACGCAGAGCACCGTCGTGGCGGGGTTGTCGATGTGGTTGGCCAGGTGGTGCTTCACGCGGCCGGCTTCCATCATGCCGCTGGCGGCGATGATGACGCAGGGCTTGTGGCGCACGTTGAGCTGCTTGCTCTCCATGACGGTGTGTATGTAGTGCAGACGGTTGAACCCGAAGGGGTCGGGGTCTGTCTGGCAGTACTCGGCGATGGCGTCGTTGAAGCACTCCGTGTGCAGCCGCATGATGTCCGTGGCCGAGATTGAGAGGGGGCTGTCGACGAACACGTCGATGTCCGGCAGCAGCTTGCTGTGCTCCAGACGGTCGAGGGCATAGATGATCTCCTGGGCGCGCCCGATGGCGAAGCTGGGTATGATGAGCTTGCCCTTCTTCTTGGTACAGGTGTCGAGCACGGCCATCAGCAGCTCCTGCTCGGCGCTCTCCATGCTCTCGTGCAGACGGTCGCCGTAGGTGCTCTCCATGATGAGGTAGTCCACCTGCGGGAAAGGCTCCGGGTCCTTGAGTATCTGCTTGTCGTAGCGTCCTATGTCGCCCGTGAAGCCGAGGCGTATCTTGCGGCGTCCGTCCTTGATCTCGAGGTATACGAGCGCCGACCCGAGTATGTGTCCGGCGTCGAAGAACTCCACCGTCACCTCGCCCTCTATGTTGAACTTCTTGTGGTAAGGCACGCTGATGAAGCAGCTCATGCAGGCCTGGGCGTCCTGCTCGTCGTAGATGGGTTCCACGGGCTCCAGCCCCTGGGCCT
>DFDY01000114.1:10164-19563 GCA_002368955.1 Bacteroidales bacterium UBA3816 | reverse complement strand
CCTATTAACCCCACACTAAGCGACCGAAGTGAGCGCAGTGAGGGCAACCGTCTACAGGAAGATGCGTGTCGAAGACACGCTATCCTATTAACCCCACACTAAGCGACCGAAGGGAACGCAGTGTGGGGCAACCGTCTACAGGAAGATGCGTGTCGAAGACACGCTATCCTATTAACCCCACACTAAACGACCAAAGGGAGCGCAGTGTGGGGCAACAAGCAATCAGCCAGTGCGTGTCGAAGACACGCTATCCTATTAACCCCACACTAAGCGACCAAAGGGAGCGCAGTGTGGGGCAACCGTCTACAGGAAGATGCATGTCGAAGTCACGCTATCCTATTAACCCCACACTAAGCGACCAAAGGGAGCGCAGTGTGGGGCAACCGTCTACAGGAAGATGCGTGTCGAAGACACGCTATCCTATTAACCTCACACTAAGCGACCGAAGGGAGCGCAGTGTGGGGCAACCGTCTACAGGAAGATGCGTGTCGAAGAAACGCTACAATCAATCTTTCAGGAAAAAACGCTCATCTATATCTATTCCATTTTCCACAAGAAAGGCTCTGTATTCTGCCTCGAAAGAAACTTTCTTATGATGCTCTTTCTGTCCGACTATATACGCCACAATCATGTCTTTATCACGCAAGCTATAACTAAAGCCAGCATATTCCCGCCCCCATCCTCTGAAATGTGGGAAAAGTGGATTGCCTTTCATCCATTTACTGGTGTTAGTCTTCACTCGCTGAACAAAATCCGAAAGAGACAGGTCTGACGGCAAAGAAACAAAAATATGCACATGGTCCGGCATTCCTCCTATACGGTATGTCTGACAAGAGAGATTCTTTGCGATACCATAGATATAGGCATACAACTCTCGCTCGTTCTCGACGCATATAGTAGGCTCGCTGTGATAAGTGTGGAATACAATGTGATAGTAAGAAGTAGTGTAACTCATGACTATATAACGTAGAATACATTACTTTATTGTGTTGTAGCGTGTCTTCGACACGCCTCGACAGGGCTGATGACATACCCCACACTGCGCCTCCGGCTTAGTGTGGGGTTAATAGGATTGCGTGTCTTCGACACGCCATGCAGAATATCTAACATTCCCTTCGGGAATTACTGCGAGGCATTTGAGCGATGGTGCAGTTGGCTGAGGAATAGGACACTATGCAAAGGTCACATTTTTTTTTCGGCTATATGGTATTTTATTCGTATTTTTGCACCCGCTTACGATAGGTAGGTAAGCATTTACAAGAAAAGCATTACGATACTGTCCTTTAACTGTAAATACGCCAAATTTCAAAGGAGGAGGGACGAGCATTTATGCTTTCGCTTGTTGCGTATGCAATAGGCCGTTGTGCCTAAGGCATATCTTCAGGCGTGAGATATGTTCCTAAGACCCCGTTTCCTCAATGGTGATTGGCGTTACCACAGTTAAGACGGACATGAGTACATAAGTCTCATGCCTTTCTTTATGGTTTTTAACGCCCGTTGGGGACTTGGGGCAGACAAAAACTCTCACACCAATGAACAAAAAGAATTGTAAGAACGACTACGTATCTCCCGCCGTGGAGGTACTGAATGCCCGTGTCGAAACTGGTTACCAAACTTCTGGCAATCTCAACGAGGGCAATGCCAACACCACCCGCTATGGAGAAGGCAGTTGGGACACGCCCGGCAGTAACTCTAATGCACGGTACAATTAACCCTTAAACTTACACGCCATGAAGAAGATTCTATTCCTTTTCACCCTCATTGCAGCCGTTCTGCTGGCTTCCAGCTGCCAGAAGGAACAGGAGTTGGTCACCCTCGGGGCGGTCATCAGCCAGACCGGCAAGACTTATATTGACGACCGCTACCCCTGCTGGAACAACGGCGACCAGGTGTATGTCAACAACAACGCCTACCCCATCTCGGCTGCATCCGGCCCTTCGGGACAGATTGCCAACGTGGTGGGTTCCGACACTTACCGCGCCCTCTTCCCTGCCTCGCTGGTGCCAGCTAACACGGACATCACCAACAATGCCAGCATTCCTGTCACCCTGCCCGCCACGCAGGTCTATACGCTTGTGGACGGACACCAGCGTGTCGACGCCCCCATGGGCGCCTACACCACCGGTGAGGTCTTGCAGTTCCACAACCTCTGCTCCATCGTGCACGTGGTGGTCAACAACAACACCGGCAGCGACATGGCACTTGACAAGCTGCGCATTGCCGCCGACAATGCCTATCTGAGCGGCACAGGCACGGCCACCGTCACCGGTGCCGACGACGACGGCATCACCCTCTCCTCCGATGCATCCCACTCCGTCTCGCTCCGCATTGCAGGACCCACCAGCGTGACCCTTGCCGCCGGTGCCCAGGCCGCCTTCGACATTTACGTCCCCACCTTCCCCACCGACAACGTCACCCTCACCCTCTACACCACCAACAATTACTATTTCGAGCTCACCAAGAACGGCGTAGCCCTCGCCCCAAACACTTACACCACCGTAACCCTCAACGTCACCTCCCTCGCCCAAATCCTCGCCGCCGAACTGGTAGACGGCTATACGTTTAGAAATGCCATTCCTTACAATGCCACTTCGGTGGTATTCGAATACAACAGTTCTGTCTCCTCTGGCACATTGCTTTCGACTTCGAGTTCTCCTGTACCTATATATGGCAATTTAGACGGCACCACATGGAAAGTGTCCACCTGTGCTAACATGATAAATGCAAATACAGATTGCAGTTGTATGTTCCAAGGCTTTCAATATCTGATGTCAATTGACTTTGGAGAAGGCTTCAACACCTCGAATGTGACAGACATGAGCAGCATGTTTGGATGGTGCGAGAGCCTGACAAGCCTTGACGTATCCAACTTTAACACCGAGAATGTGACAGACATGAGCAGTATGTTTGGAATGTGCCTCAACCTGACAAGCCTTGACCTCTCCAACTTCAACACTGAGAATGTGACGAACATGGGCTATATGTTTGGGGCTGAGGGTATAAATAGTCTGACTAACCTTGACATCTCTAGCTTCAACACTGAGAATGTGACGACCATGCGTGAAATGTTTATCAACTGTGGCAACCTGACAAGACTTAACCTCTCCAATTTCAACACCGAGAATGTGACAGACATGAGCAGTATGTTTGGAATGTGCCTCAGCCTGACAAGCCTTGACCTCTCCAACTTCAACACCGCCAATGTGACGGATATGAGCTCTCTGTTTTACAATTGCAGCAACTTGACAAGCCTTGGCCTTTCCAACTTCAACACAGAAAATGTGTTGGATATGGGTCACATGTTTGATGGGTGCAGCAGCCTGATAAGCCTTGACCTCTCTCACTTTGATATGTGCAGTGTAACAGAAAAGTCATTCATGTGTTCTGGGCTTTCCACCACTTCTGGCACTTGTACCATCACATGCCCAACGGCAGTGCGGACAGAATTGCAAAGCGGAACAAATCTTCCCACATCAGGAGTTGCCTTTACTTGGGTGACTCCGACTTCGAAATGACCTGTTCTTTGCAAACTAAAAAGGATGCCCTGATAGATTCGGGGCAACCTTTTGTTTTTCCGTTGGCCGGACTACTTCCTGTAGTAGCGGAGGTAGCCGCGGAGGGGTTTGTCGTCGAAGATGATTTCGCGCTCGAAGTCGGGGTAGTAGTCGTATTCGATGCGCTCAATGAGGGTGCCGGCGGCGGTGGTCTGCTTCTGGGTCACGCGGCCAAGGGTGTCGTACTGGTATTCCACCAACAAGTTGCCGGAGCTGAGTTGCGAGGTGGAGGTCAGCTCGTAGCGGCAGCGGCTGTCGGCAAAGGTGCGCTCGGTGGCAAAACTGGTCTCGTGGTCGGTGCCGGGGTTCTGCACTTGGTTGCTCTGGCACTTGCGGTCCGAATAGACATGCACACAGACGAAGGTGCTGTTGTCGGTGACATCAAAGCCGTCCACCTGCGTGAGGCGTCCTTCGGAGTCGTAAGAACAATTCCGCTTTTGCAGCAGGACACCGTCAGCATCATAAAACTCAATGCTCACGGGGTTGCGATAGTAGGAATCGCTATAGTTAGGCTCGTGGCGATAGACCGTGTCGCGATAGGTGTAGACCACCAGATGGCGTAGGTTGCCAGCCCCGTCATAGTCACGGATGGAGTCGGTGGCACCGCTGTAGCTGTGGGTCATGCGCTGCTGTAGCACGCCCTGATTATTGTATCGAGCATAAGTGAGAAAACGCCCACGGCTGTCATATTCCTGCTCGACTCGGTCGCCCCAGAGGGTGTCAAGCCCCTCGATGCTGAGCATCTGGCGGGTGAGGACCACATTGGGGTAGTCGGGCTCGGGGAAATCTGGTTCCTGGGAATCCTGTTTGTGGCCACAAGACGCCACTAACAAGAAGCATATCAAAGCAAAAGACAGGTGCTTCATTTTCTATTCTTTTTTCTTAACTCGACCAGTGCGGCCTGATAGAACTTGTCCTCTTCCTTCATGATGCGGTAGTAGTGGCCGCGGCCAAAGAGGCGGTCGGCCACCAAGGCCTTCACCTGCAGGGAGAGAAAATGGTCGTTGAAGCGGACAATGCTGTCGGTGGCAGTCTCTTTGATAGAGTCGCGATAGACACCCTTTTCGGCTGCAAAGGCATCAAAGAGGGAGTCTATATGCAGCTGGTCATAATTGCGCAGAAAGGTCTCGAAATCGGCAGCCAAGGTGTCATTGCGATGGCGGTCGGCATAGTACTGGGGAAACTGGTTAAGGACACCCTTGCGCCGACAGGCTTGATAGTATTTGGAGGCCGGAGTGGTGTCCAGCGGGATGAACAGGTCAGGCATGATGCCGCCACCGCCATAGACGGTGCGGCCGCCGTAGGTCTTGTATTTCAGCGAGTCGGGAAAATGAATGGAGTCCACCGAGAAGAGTTCGCCATGCTTGTAGCGGTTGCTGAGCTCGTTGTTGTAGTCGGCAGTGCCTTTAGCATAGGGCTTCTGTATGCAGCGACCCGAAGGAGTATAATAGCGGGCCGTCGTAATGCGCACTTGTGAGCCATCTTTGAGTTCAAACATGCGCTGCACCAATCCTTTGCCAAAGGTGCGGCGACCGATGAGGGTGCCACGGTCCCAGTCCTGCACGGCACCGCTGACAATCTCGGAGGCCGAAGCGGTGTTCTCGTCTATCAGCACCACCAAGTCGCCCTTGCGGAAAGAGCCGCTATAGACCGACTTGAAGTCCTGCCGCTTCTGTGCACGGCCTTCCTGATAGACCAGCAGGCGGTTGGGCGAGATGAACTCGTTGGCCATGCCACAGGCAATGTCGAGGAACCCCCCGGTATTGCCACGAAGGTCCAGTATAAGGCTCTTCAATCCCTGTTTCTTCAGGTCGTTGAGTGCCTTACGGAACTCCGATACCGAAGTGCGGGCAAAACGCAGCAGGCTGATGTAGCCGATGGAGTCGTCCTCCATGAAGGCCACCTCGACCGAGTTGATGGGAATGCGGTCGCGGGTGATGTGGAAGGTGAGGGTGTCGCGCTCGCGCAGCATGTCCACGACCACCTCTGTGCCTTTCTTGCCACGCAGATGGCGGAAGACGAAAGGCTGCTTGGCACTGTCGCCGGTGGCGAGAATGCCGTCGATATGGAGGAATTTGTCGCCACTGAGGATGCCCACCTTCTCGGCAGGGCCTCCGGCAATAACTTCGGAAACGCAAATGGTGTCGTTGAAAATAGTGAAGGAGATGCCCACACCCTCAAAATTACCCTGAAGGGCCTCATTGGTGCGCTGGACATCCTTGGCGGGAATATAGACGCTGTGGGGGTCGAGACTGGTGAGCATGGCGCGGATGGCCGTCTCTGAAAGCCCATCGGTATTGGGGTCCACCACGTAGTATTTATTGAGCAGGTCAAAGGTTTCGAGCACTCGGTTGACCCCTGCAATGGCGGTGTCGGTCACTTCGGGCTTTTGCTTTTTCTTAAAAAGGGAGAACTTAGACTGGGCGTTGAGTGAGGGGACGGCAATTGCAGCGGCAATTAGGAAAAGGAAAATCTTTTTCATTAATATTGAACAGACTGATTATTATTTATTAAGAGTGGCTACAACGGCCGTGGTGCGTGAATTAGAAATCTTGAACATCAGCGTGCCGTCGGGCAGGGCGAGACGGTGGATGGATACCTCCTCGTCGGGGCGGGTTTCCTGCAGGTATTCTACATCCAGTTTGAACGGAGCCGACGGGGTTATGCCTTCGGGCAGGTTGTCGAATATCCATTTGATATACTCGGCATTGTTGACATGCTGGGTGTGGTCGAGCATGGAGTACTTTACCGGCTGGCGTTCCACAACGAGCTCGCCCTCCTCTCCCTTGGGGAAACGAATGCGGCCCAGTTTGTCGCGGTCGGTTGCCATGTCGGGGTGCGACTCGAAGCCTTTGACAATCTCACCCAAACGCACCACATGGCGGGCTTCAGTGTCAATCACCACCCAGCTGGTGGCCCCGGCAACAATCACGGTACCCTGGCTGTCGGTCATCTCAAAATCGCGCCATGCATAGAGGCCGTCGGTGCCGCGCGACCAGGTGCGGACCGTCACCTCCTCATAGTCCGAAGGGAGGCGGCGCACGTCGTAATAGGTGCGGCAGAGCACCCAGGCCTTGTGTTGCTCCTGCAGTTGTTGAAAGCCTATGCCGAAAAGTTTGGTGTGGTTGTCGGCCGCCTGCTGCAGCAGGCGGGCACAGCCCCAGGCCGTGAGAGTGTCGTGGTTGTCGCAGATAAAATTAGGTATAGTATAGGGAAGTGTATAATACATTAATTATGTCTCTTAATAATATTACATTCTTTCGGGAACCTCGATACCGAGGATGTGCATGGTATTCTTGATGGCTTGGGCCACGACGGCGCACAGCTGCACTCGGAAGGTCTTTACGGCCACGTCCTCTTCGCGCAGGATGGGGGTGTCCTGATAGAAGCTATTGAAACTCTTGGCCAAGTCATAGGCATAGTTGGCAACCATGGCCGGACTGTAGTTTTCGGCAGCCGAGGCAACCACGCCGGGCATGTCGTGCAGACATTTGATGACCGCACGTTCCTTCTCGTTGAGGGAGGGCACGGAAACAGGTTCCTGGTCGTGAATGCCCTGCTCTTCGGCCTTGCGCACGATGCTGCGGATGCGGGCATGGGTGTATTGGATGAAAGGACCTGTATTTCCGTTGAAGTCAATACTTTCGGCAGGATTGAAGAGCATGTTCTTAGCGGGGTCAACCTTGAGGATGAAATACTTCAGCGCGCCCAGGGCCAGCATGTGGTAGAGTTCTTTGAGCTGCTGCTCGCTCATGCCGTCATTCTTGCCATGCTCGCGGCTCATCTCCTCGGCGGTGGCCTCCATCTCGCTAATCAGGTCATCGGCATCAACCACGGTTCCCTCACGCGACTTCATCTTGCCGTTGGGCAGTTCCACCATGCCGTAAGAGAGGTGGTAGAGTTTCTCGCCCCAATCGAAGCCCAGCTTGCCCAGCACCAGTTTCAACACCTTGAAATGATAGTCCTGCTCATTGCCGACCACATAAATCAACTGCTTGGCGTCGAAATCCTGTGTGCGCAGCAGCGCGGTGCCCAAGTCCTGAGTCATATAGACCGACGTGCCGTCCTTGCGAAGCAGCAACTTCTGGTCGAGGCCGTCACCGGTGAGGTCGCACCACACCGAGCCGTCCTCCTTGCGGAAAAGCACGCCCATGTCCAGTCCCTTCTGCACCAATTCCTTGCCCAGCAGATAGGTATTGGACTCATAATAGACCTTGTCGAAGCTGACACCCAGACGGTTGTAGGTCTCATCGAAACCAGCGTAGACCCATGAGTTCATCTTGTTCCAGAGGTCGCGCACCTCTTTGTCGCCCTCTTCCCAGCGTTTGAGCATGTGCTGTGCCTCTACCATCAGGGGGGCCTGTTTCTTGGCCTCGTCCTCCTCCATGCCCTGAGACATCAGCTGTTTAACCTCCTCTTTGTAGTGCTTGTCAAACTCCACGTAGTACTTGCCCACCAAGTGGTCGCCCTTCATGCCCGAAGACTCGGGAGTTTCGCCATTGCCGTAGCGGAGCCAAGCCAGCATCGACTTGCAGATATGAATGCCACGGTCGTTGACCAGATTGACCTTCTTCACGTTGGCACCGTTGGCGGCCAAAAGCTCACTCACAGACCAACCCAAAAGGTTGTTGCGGATATGTCCCAAATGGAGGGGCTTGTTGGTGTTGGGCGAGGAGTACTCCACCACGATGGGTTTCTCGTCGGCAGCGGGAGTCTTGAGGCCGTAGTGGGCATTATTGCGGTTCTCACCGACAAAGCTCACCCAGTAGTTGTCGGCTATAGAGAAATTGAGAAATCCTTTAATCACATTGAAATCACACACTTCGGTCACCATCTCCTTGACTGCGGCACCCAATTCGTTGGCCACCATCTCGGGCGACTTGCGGGCCTGCTTGACATAGGGGAAGACTACTAGGGTATAGTCGCCGGTAAATTCTTTCTTGGTAGTTTGCAAAACCACCGACTCGGGGGTGGCCTCAATGCTGTACAGTTTCTTTAGTGCGGCAGCAACTGCTTGTTGGAGTTTGTTCTCAATCATGAATGTTAGCTATTAATTATAATGTTATTTCCCTTTAAAAATTTTTGCAAAAGTACATTTTTTTTTTGTATCATCACAAAATTTAGTATATTTGTATCTCGTAAAAAAATCTAATAATCACTCAAAACGAATTAAACGTGAAGAAGTTAACATTAGTACTAACAGCACTTGCACTTCCCCTTTTCTCCTTTGCAAGTGAGGCAGATCTGCAAATGCCCACAGGATTCGCTCAAGATCCCGCTACAAAAATTCTTTATTGGGGCTTTTTAATTGTTGTCCTCGGACTCTTATTTGGTTTTTGGCAATACAACAAGGTTCGCAAACTTGGTGCCCATAAATCAATGTTGGAAATCGGCAACGTCATTTTCAAGACCTGTTCCACCTACCTCAAGCAACAAGGCAAGTTCTTGGTCGGCCTGTTCGTCTTTATCGGTGCCGCCATTGCCCTCTATTTCGGCGTCCTCTCACACATGAGCCTCGGCTCCGTTTGTCTAGTGCTTGCCTGGACCGTCATTGGCATTCTGGGTTCCTACAGCGTGGCCTGGTTCGGCGTGCGCATGAACACCTATGCCAATGCCCGCATGGCCTTTGCCTCCCTGCGCCGCAGACCCCTCGACCTGCTCAACATCCCCCTGCGTGCCGGTATGAGCATCGGCATCGTCCTCATCTGCATCGAGCTAGTCCTGATGCTGGTCATCCTGCTCTTCATGCCCGAAAACTTGGCAGGCAGCTGTTTCATTGGTTTTGCCATAGGTGAAAGCCTTGGTGCCAGTGCCCTGCGTATTGCCGGCGGCATCTTCACCAAGA
>DFDY01000114.1:0-10122 GCA_002368955.1 Bacteroidales bacterium UBA3816 | reverse complement strand
TCTTCACCAAGATTGCCGACATCGGAAGCGACCTCATGAAGGTGGTCTTCAAGATTGGCGAAGACGACCCCCGCAACCCCGGTGTCATTGCCGACTGCACCGGCGACAATGCGGGTGACAGCATTGGACCCACCGCCGACGGTTTCGAGACCTATGGCGTCACCGGCGTGGCCTTGGTCAGCTTCATCCTGTTGGCCGTCCCCGACCCCTCCATGCAGGTGAAACTGCTGGTTTGGATTTTTGTCATGCGCATCCTTGGCATCATCGCCTCCGTCCTTGCATACTATATTAATGGAGCCATCTCCAAAGCCCGTTACGGCAATGCCGACGACATAAACTTTGAGACTCCCCTTTCGGTTCTGGTGTGGATCACCTCCATCCTTTCCATCATCGGCACCTTCCTGGCCTCCTACTTCATGCTCAGCGGCATCCCCGGACATGAAAACCTCTGGCTGGCCTTGGCCGTCATCATCAGCTGCGGCACCCTGGGCGCAGCCCTCATCCCCGAGCTCACCAAGCTCTTCACCTCGCCCACTTCCAAACATGTGCAGGAAGTGGTCAAAGCCTCTGAGCAGGGCGGTGCCTCGCTGAACATCCTCAGCGGCATCGTGGCCGGCAACATGGGCGGCTTCTGGACAGGCCTCGTCTTTGTCTTCCTCATGGTGATTGCCTACATGGCCTCCACCGCCTTCGGCATCGGCGACATCTTTGGCAGCTACTACTCCATCTTTGCCTTTGGCCTGGTGGCCTTCGGCATGCTCGGCATGGGACCCGTCACCATTGCGGTGGACAGCTATGGCCCCGTCACCGACAATGCCCAGTCCGTCTATGAACTCTCGCTCATCGAAGACGACATCGAGAAAACCACCAAGGAAGTGAAAGAAGAATTCGGCTTCACCCCCGACTTTGAGAAAGCCAAGCACTACCTCGAAGCCAACGACGGCGCAGGCAACACCTTTAAGGCCACGGCCAAGCCGGTGCTCATCGGCACCGCTGTGGTGGGCGCCACTACCATGATTTTCTCCCTCATCCTTATGATACAGAAAACCCTCGGCATAGAGCCTGAGAGCATCCTCAACCTCCTCAACCCCTACTCGCTTGTCGGCTTCATCCTTGGCGGCTGCGTCATCTATTGGTTCACCGGTGCCTCCATGCAGGCCGTCACCACGGGAGCCAACCGTGCCGTGGAGTTCATCAAGGACAACATCCGTCTCGACCCCAACGCTCCCAAGAAGGCCGATATTGCCAAGAGCCAGGAAGTGGTGAAGATTTGCACCCAATATGCCCAGAAAGGCATGATCAACATCTTCATTGCCATCTTCTGCTTTGCACTGGCCTTTGCCTGCTTCTCCTCGCCCGAGAGCATTGGCGGTCAGAATGCCGTCTGCCTCTTCATCAGCTACCTTATCAGCATCGCCGTCTTCGGCCTCTTCCAGGCCGTCTATATGGCCAACGCCGGTGGCAGCTGGGACAATGCCAAGAAAGTGGTTGAAGTAGACCTCGACGCCAAGGGAACCGACCTCCATGCCGCTTCTGTCGTGGGCGACACCGTGGGCGACCCCTTCAAGGACACCTCTTCCGTGGCCCTCAACCCCATCATCAAGTTCACCACCCTCTTTGGTGTGCTGGCCATGGAAATTGCCATCAGCGAAGGTTTCCGCCACGTAGCTCCCTGGGTGGGCATCGTCTTCCTCCTGATTGCCCTATTCTTTGTCTACCGCTCTTTCTACAAGATGCGTATCAAAGAAGACAAATAACCTCAATGGTTAAAATCACGTTAAAATCCCCATTTGTTGCAGCAAATGGGGATTTTTTTAGTCTTATAGATAGCAGCGAGTGAAATCACGAAGCGCATAATCCCCTTCCGAAGGGGTCAGCTGCCCCTCCCCAAAGTGCTCACCGCTGCACCCAAAAGAACTGAAATGACGAAAAAAAATACTATAAAGGCAATAATAATTAACAAATGACGTTATATATAAATTGATAACTAATCAACACGACATGAAAAAAAATCTATTGTTGAACCTATTAATGTTGTTCTCGGCAGCAAGCCTGCTGGCTCAATGTCCAGAAATTACTATAAATGAGAAATATGACCATGTTCCAACAGGGATATGCGTAGAAAATGGGTGGGACACAGTAGTGAACTGCAAGAACGGTACGCTCATCCTCAATGCCACCCCTTTCATCACCACGCAGCACTTCAATGGTTCATACCTAATTGAGTCCATCCCCTACAATCCGGTGGACACCTCTTTCCATGCCGGCTCGCATCTGAACATCAGCACCGACGATGCCTGGGAGAATTCAACCATCTCGTTTCCATTCACTTTCATGTTCTTTGGCTATCCCTACACGTCGGCCGTGGTGGGTTCCAACGGGTTGGTCTCGTTCAACACGAGTTATGTTGGCCAATACTGTGCCTATGACTATCGTTCCTCTTTCCCCATTCCCAGCCCCAACTTCCCGTCGCTGAACGCCATCTACGGTGTTTATGAAGACATCCACCCCACCTCTGCCCTCACCTCCACCCAAGGCATGTTCCGCTCGGTGGGTGGCACCTACCCCTGCCGCTACCTCTGTGCCAGCGTCAACGAGGTGCCCCTCTTCCCTGCCAGCAGCCACGCCAACGACCGCTGCACCTACCAGATAGTCTGCTACGAGGGCACCAACATCATCGAAGTGCACATCAAACAGCGCAGCTGCTGTTCCTCCACCAACGGTGGCTATGGTCTTATCGGCATACAGAATGCCACCGGCACCACCCAGGTGTCGCACTACCACGATGCGAGCTATTTTGGCGACCCCACTTTCTTTATCCAACCCAACTCGCCCGGAGCCTTCGTAGCCCCCGGGCGTGGCGATGAGACGGGCTGGACAGGTGAGACCAGCTACGAGGCCTGGCGTTTCACCCCCCAGGGCGAAACCACTAAGAACATCACCTGGTGGCGCTGTTTTCTCGACAACAACGGCAATATTATCGACTCTGTGCAGCTCACTGCCGACGCAGGTGACTCCAATGGTTTCTATCTCAATCCCGAGCATACGCGGGTGAGCGTTACCCCCACCCGCACCACCAAATACGTGGTCCAGTGCCGCTATCAAGGTGCCAACGGCTACTGGTACGGCATTGACAACCGCAGTATGCGCGACACCATCACCATCGGCTTGGATGTTTCCAACGAGATGGACCTCTATTGTGAAGACCCCATCCTGGCCGAAGGCGAGGCTGCCTCGGTCCAGTTGGTCTACCCTAATGAGCAAACCATTGACTCCTGCTCGTGGAGTGCCGTGAAGATCCTTAATGGCGAGCGTATCACGCTCCCCTCCACTGCCCTGCAAAGCTATTTCACCAGTGTGGTGCTGCGCAGCCAGGAAGGGCAGCTGGCCGAGAACCATATCGACAGTGTGTGGGTCTACTGCACCGCCTCTTTCACCAACGGCTGCAACAACTACGACAGCCTCCTCATCCTCACCTACCCCAACTATCACATCTACGACACCGTCGGCATCTGCCGCGGCGAGAGCTACTCCTGGTGCGGCTACACCTTCAACCAGCCGCAGGAGACATTCGACACCATCCGTCGCTACTATTCCTCGCACGAAACCGACAGCATCCACTATCTCCACCTGATTGTGTCCGACCTCAGCTACAATACCGACGTGGTGCTCGACTGCAAGCCCTACACTTGGATTAACGGCCAGACCTATTCAGAAGACAATGACGCCACCCGCGAGCAAGACACGGTCCACCTGGTCAACGAGTGGGGTTGCGACAGTATTGTCACCCTCGACTTCACCATCATCCCCATGAAGGCCATTATCTCCCACACACCCGAAGTGGCCACCATTGACGAACTCTCCATAGAGCTGACCGACATGAGTTACGGTCACGACTCGCGTGTATGGCTGCTCCCCAACAACGAGACCAGCACCCTGCCGCAAACCAGCATCATCTTTCCCCTCGACGGGGTTGACACCATGGATGTCCGCCTGGCCGTCCACAACGACTATGGCTGCGACGACACAGCCCTTTCGCGCATCCCCCTCATCAAGGTCTCCAACTTTATTCCCAATGTCTTCACCCCCGACCTAGCGACCAACAACCGTTTCAAGCCAGCCATCCAAGGCAACATCAACGACGTGCGCGTATACATCTACAACCGCAAGGGCGAGCAGGTCTGCTATTTCCAAGGCCCCGATGGCTACTGGGACGGCACCAACATGAACGGAGTGCGCTGCCCGCAGGGCGCCTATGTCTACATCATACGATACCGCACAGCCCTCAACCCGGGAGTCACCCAAGAGCTCAAGGGCGCCATCACCCTCATCCGATAACTATCATCTCAAGAGCTATAGTAACTACTATCTTATAACCCACACTACAAACAACATGAAAATAGCCGTCGTCGGTGCCACCGGACTCGTCGGAAGCGTCATGCTCGAAGAACTGGCCCAGAGAGGCTTTGCCGACCAAGAAATCATCCCTGCCGCCTCGCCCAAATCCGTGGGCCGCCAAATAGACTTTGCCGGGCGCAAAATAACCGTTGTCAGTCCCGAAGAGGCCATAGCCCAAAAGCCAGCCTATGCCCTTTTCTCCGCCGGTGCCTCCACCTCGCGCAAGTATGCGCCCCTGTTTGCCCAAGTGGGCTGCACCGTGGTGGACAACTCCTCCTGCTGGCGCATGCACGACAATGTGCCGCTAGTGGTGCCCGAAATCAACATGGACTCAGTCGGTCCCGACCAGCGGATCATTGCCAACCCCAACTGCTCCACCATACAGATGGTGCTGGCCCTTTCGCGCCTCCACTGGCAGTATAAAATCAAACGTCTGGTCATCGCCACCTACCAGAGCATCACCGGCACCGGCATCAAAGCGGTGCGGCAGTTGGAGGCCGAAGAGGACTATTTCGCCCATCACGACGTGCTCAGCTCCACCTTGGGCGACACCATGAGGCAACAGCTGGGCGACCAGTACCAACCCGCTTATCCCTACCAGATATTCCGCAACCTCTTCCCCCACGGCGGCGACTTCAACCCCGACGGTTACACCACCGAAGAGCAGAAACTGGTTGACGAAACCCGCAAGATACTGGGCGACCCCACCATCCAGGTGACCGCCACCGTGGCCCGCGTTCCCGTTGTGGGGGGCCACAGCGAGGCTGTGAACATCGAATTCCACAAAGAATACGACCTTGATGAAGTGCGCCGCCTCATTGCCCAAACCCCTGGCGTTATCCTGGCCGACGACCCCGACCACAACCTCTACCCTATGCCCATCATGGCCCACAACCGTCCCGAAGTATTTGTTGGCCGAGTGAGGCGCGACAATACGCAGCCGCACACCCTCAACCTTTGGTGTGTTGGCGACAACCTGCGCAAGGGAGCCGCCACCAACGCCGTGCAGATACTCCAAAGCCTCATTGCCCGATAACATACTATATAGACCCACACAAACACACACCCCAACATGAAAAGAATACTCCCGCTAGTCCTTTCCGTCATGCTCTTCTGGTCCTGTGGACCGAAAATACTCCTCGACGAGGAGAGCACCTTCCAAGACAATAAATGGATGCGTTTCGACGAGCCCACCCAGTTCATCTTCACCAGCAACAACACCGAAGACTTCTACAACTTCATCTTCACCGTCGCCGTCGACACCGCCCTCTACCGCCAGAACGGCCTCCCCATCACCCTCCAGCTCAACAACCCCAACGGTGAAACCCGCACCCTCTTCAGCGACATAGTCCTGCGCAACTACAAAGGCAGCTGGCTGGGCGAATTTGACGAGCAGGGCATCCTCCACGTCTCGCAACAAATACGCCAGTACTACTCCTTCAACACCAAAGGCGACTATTCCATTAGAATCTCCCAGCGCACCAACAAATACGAGATTGACGGCATTCACAGCATCCGCCTCCGCATCGAGCAGGCCAAAGTCCAATATCCCGAATAGTCCTCTGCCCAACAGCCTCCTGCCCCCTTGATAGACAAGTCCATCAATAAAAACATCGACCGCATTGCGCTCAAGCTGAAGACCATTCCCGAAAACCCCGGTGTCTATCAGCACCTCGACCAGTCGGGCACCGTCATCTATGTGGGCAAAGCCCGCAACCTTCAGCGGCGTGTCAGTTCCTATTTCTCGCACTACGACGACAAGAGTGCCAAAATCAAGATGCTGGTGCGCAACATCTACGACATCCGGGTCACCGTGGTGGCCACCGAGGTGGATGCCCTGCTGCTTGAGAACAACCTCATCAAACGCTACCAGCCCCGCTACAACAGCATGCTCAAGGACGACAAGTCCTACCCCTACCTGGTCATCACCGACGAGGACTATCCGCGGCTCCTCTTTGTCCGAGGCCACCATGTCAAAGGGCAGTACTTCGGCCCCTACCCCAACCAACGCATCCTGCGCGAGTTGCAGGACATCATCAACCAGCTTTTCTCCTACCGCCGCTGCAACACCATGCAGAAACGCCCCTGCATGAACCATCAGATAGGCCTCTGCAAGGCCCCCTGCGCCGGGCTGGAAAGCCACGAAGAATACTTGGCCACCTTTGCCAACATACGCCGCATCCTCAAAGGCGACTTCGGTGACATCCTCGATGAGATGAAGCAAGAAATGCTCACCCTGGCCGAACAGCTGCGCTTTGAGGAGGCCGAAATGATGAAACGGCGCATCCGACGACTGGAAGAATACCAAAGCCGCTCCACCGTGGTCAACACCAGCGTGCACGATGTGGACGTCTACAGCATCCTCTCCGACGACAAGTATGCCTACGTCAACATGATGCGCATCAAGAACGGCAGCATCATATACAGCTTCTCCAACGAGATAAAGAAACAACTCGATGAGAGTGACGAGGAAATCCTTTCCACCGTCATCCCCACCCTGCACCAGCGCACCGAGAGTACCGCCCTTGAGGCCGTGGTGCCTTTCCGTGTGGGCGACCTGCCCGAGGAATACCTCAAGCAGACCATCCCCACGCGGGGCGACCGCCTCCAGCTGCTCGAACTCTCACTGCGCAACGTCAAGGCCTACCAGCTCCAGTGCCGCCACCAGCGGGCCCTGGTGGATCCCGACGAGGGCGGCCTCACCCATCGCAACGAACACCTCCTAGAGCGCATACAGAAAGCCCTTCAGCTGCCCGAACTGCCCGTCAACATCGAGTGCTTCGACAACTCCAACATCCAGGGAGCCTTCCCCGTGGCCGCCATGGTGCGGTTCACCGGCGGCAAACCCAACCGCAAAGAGTACCGCAAGTTCAACATCAAAACCGTGGAAGGCCCCGACGACTATGCCTCCATGTCCGAAGTCATCTATCGCCGATACAAACGCCTCTCCGACGAGGGCAAGCCCCTGCCCCAGCTGCTGGTGGTGGACGGTGGCCGGGGGCAGATGGAAGTGGCGCGGCAGGTCATCCAAGACCAACTGCACCTCGACATTCCCATTGCGGGCCTGGCCAAAGACGACCGCCACCACACCTCCGAACTCCTCTACGGCTTCCCGCCCCAGGTAGTAGGGCTCAAACCCACCGACCCCCTCTTCCATCTTTTGGAGCAGATACAGAACGAGGTGCACCGCTTCGCCATCACCTTCCACAAAGACAAGCGCTCCAAAGGCACCTTCCGCACCCAGCTCACCGACATCCCCTCCATCGGCGAGAAAACCGCCCGCGACCTGCTGTTGAGGTTTGGCAGTGTCAAGGAAATCAAACTCCAATCCGAGGCCGACCTGGCCAAAGTGGTCGGCCCCGCCAAGGCCAAGGCCATCGTCACCCATTTTGCCTCCCTAGACAGTTAGCCCAAAGCTGCCGCAGCCTATACCAAATCTACACTTCAGCTCACCTCCCCCTGCAACCTCTTTCAACCTCGGCCACGCAAAAAATAGCCATGAGTTGAACGGGTACACGAATTGCTGTGAATTATCCATGAATTAATTGATGGTAAATTCATGGCAATTCGTGTTTTTAAACTTTTTTTTCATAGTTTCGTATTTACTATAGTTTTTTTTGCGTATATTTGCAGTCATAATAATTATCAATCAAAAAAATAAACAAATGAGAAACAAACCATTATCCAAAAGCACCTTGTGCATCTCGCTGTTGATGCTGGTTTGCACATTACTTCCTCAGCGGGCTCTGGGCCAACCAGCAGTCAACTATACTCTCAATTACAATTCTCTGGATATAGCAACTCCCAATCAATACATAGCTTCTGGCGGTGAGTTTTGGTGCATCGACGATGCCTCAACCCCCAATAATAATACCACCTGTTATCGCAAAGAAACAGTAAGTGTAAAACCCATTAATTGTGTAGTCAGCATATTAAACTATTGTTCCCGTGATCGCATCCCATGTGCAGAACTCAAAACCTTACCACTCTTCAACACTCACACAGTACCGCTCGTTCCAACTTGTTTAATTCCATAATACCCAATATCATGAAAAAAACAATACTTTTTCTTTGCTCTCTGCTGCTGTTCTGCACGGTACAGGCGCAGGACACTATCGATTTGTCTCAACCAAATATTTGTTCACCAAGTTTGCAGCACTATATTGCTCACTTCTTTGATTCCACAACAAGTCTTCATCCTCGATCAAGATGTGTTTGGCCATGGCAATTAACAGCACATCAACGCTCATTCTGGACAAGCTTAGTAAAGAAACATTTCCACAGTCAGATGCCTCCAATTTATGGAATAGGAATTCCTGTAATGCATAGACCAGATAATATGCCACCAGAAATAGGATTCCACTTGGGCGATATGAGCCTTAGGCCCATCATCATAAAGAAAGATACTAATGGTGCTTACCTATCAGACTACGGGAGGGTAATCCATTCCAGCCAACTACACATACGTACTGCCGATGCTTATGTCAAAGTACCCTATTATCCCACTTGCGACATAGCCAATGAACAGTGGGTCTGTTCAAAAGTATTCTATCTCTATTTCGACAGTGCTTTAACCGTGACCGACTCATTCTATTTCGGTGTGGCAGCAAAAGGCATCTATGACACGTACCTATCTTTAAGCGCATTAAGTGGGCATGTTTGTGATACGGTTATAACACCCATGGATCATTTCATTCAAATAGATTCAAATGATTTTAGTTACGTCCAGCCCTATAATATAGGAATAAGTTGGGAGGTTCCCTTCATCCTGCTCTTCAACCCGCCGGACACCGACAGCTATTCCTGCCCCGAGGTGGAGGACTTCACCTATCTGGGCATCCAGGCCGACTATCCCACCTTCATGTGGACCGCGCCGGACAGCGTGCATCAATATGAGGTTTGCTACGGCCCCTATGATGCCGACCCTGACACCCTGCCCACCGTCACCATCGACTCTTCCAACATCTGTGTCCTGACCGACCGCACCCTCAGCCCCGACATCTACTATCAGGCCCGCTGCCGTGCCGTCTGCCGCCACGTATGCCCCATCCACGACACTATCCTCCATGCTCCCTGGAGCGCACCTCAGTACTTCTACACGGGCAGCTCTATGCCCGACACCTCGCGCCACGACACCTCCCACGTCGCGCTGCCCCAGCCCCTCTCGCCGCTGCCCTTCACCCTCTCGCCCAACCCCGCCCACGGAAGCGTCACCCTGCTGCTGCCCGAGGACGCACTGCCCGCCACCCTGCTGCTGCACGATGCCGCAGGCCGCCAGGTGCTGCGCAGACGCATAGCCACCCCCCAGACTACCCTCAGCACCCGCACCTTGGCCCCAGGCCTCTACCACGTCACCGTCTCCACCCCCACCGCCACCGCCACGCAGAAACTGACCGTGCGCTGAACGGGTACACGAATTGCTGTGAATTATCCATGAATTAATTGATGGTAAATACATGGCAATTCGTGTTTTTAAACTTTTTCGCTCTAGTACAAAGTATGACTGATTCTTGCTCGTATTTTTCAATGTGGCGTGTCTTCGACACGCTGAGTAGTAGGGGTTTCGCTATCCCCACACTGCGCTCCCGTTGGTCGCGACCCAATATAGGGTTGCTCCCGTTGGTCGCGACCCAATATAGGGTTGCTCCCTCTGGTCGCGACCCCTTCATTGTGTGGGGTTTCTGCGAGACGTTGCTTGGTCTCGGCAAAGCAAGCAAGCTTTCT
>DFDY01000035.1 GCA_002368955.1 Bacteroidales bacterium UBA3816 | reverse complement strand
ACAGGCAAGCGTATCTCCATCAAGGACACCCGTGGCATCATCGACGCCATCCTGGACGGCTCTATCCTGAAGGCCGACACCAAGAAGATTCCCTATTTCAACTTTGAGGTGCCCACGGCATTGCCCGGTGTCGATCCTAAGATTCTGGATCCCCGCGACACCTACGCCAATGTCAGCGATTGGGAAACTAAGGCCAAAGACCTCTCCGAGCGTTTCATTAAGAACTTTGAGAAATTCACCTACAACGAGGCTGGCAAAGCCTTGGTTGCAGCTGGTCCCAAGCTCTAATCGCTCATTGACCTAATCAAGAGTTAAGGGCGGAACTCCTATAGGGTTCGGCTCTTAACTCTTCACTTCAATCAGATGAATATGATTTAAACTATGATACTATTTACACCATTATTAAGAACGTTCATGAAAAAAATAATCTTTGTGTTGTTGGCTATGTCAGCAGTTGTTGGCGCAGAGGCGCAGACAAAACAGATTACACTGGAGGACATTTGGTCCAAAGCCACTTTCCGCCCCATGGGCATATCTTCCATCCGTTCCATGCAGGACGGCGAGCACTATTGCGTGCTGACCCGAACCGGCATTGAGAAATACAGCTACAAGACAGGCGAGAAGGTCGGCGTGATGTGTGCATTCAGCGACCCGATGCGCAAGAAGGTCAAACCTATGCCCCCTATTGAGTCCTACGAGTTCTCTCAAGACGAGCAGAAAATCCTGCTCAGTGCTGAGTTTGAACCCATCTATCGTCGGAGCGGTGTGAGCAGCTACTACATCTACAATGTTGCCGACGGCAGTATGGAAAAGATAAGCCACAGCGGCAAGCAACGTCTCACCACTTTTTCGCCCGACGGCAAGATGGTGGCATTCGTGCGCGACAACAACCTCTACATGATGGCCCTCAACTCCCTCAAGGAAACCCAAATTACTTTCGATGGCAAGATGAATGAGGTCATCAATGGCACCACCGACTGGGTCTACGAAGAGGAATTTGCCATCACGCGTGGCTTTTACTGGGCCCCAGACAGCAAAAAGATTGCCTTCTACCGTTTCGACGAGAGCAAGGTGAAACAGTATACCATGCAGATGTGGGGAGAACTCTATCCCGAGGGCTACACCTATAAGTACCCCAAGGCTGGCGAGGACAACTCAGTGGTTGATGTGCTGATTTACGACCTTGAAACTGGCAAGACCATGAAACTCAACATCGGGAGTCAGAATGACCAGTATATGCCCCGCATTCAATGGACACAGGATGCCAACCTCTTGGCCCTGATGCGCATGAACCGTTTGCAGGACAAGATGGAGCTGCTGCTGGCTGATGCCCGCACAGGAGCCATTACCCCACTCTACACCGAGGAGGATGAGGCCTATGTGGATGTGCCTGAAACTTGGATGTTCCTCAAGGACGGCAAGCACATGCTCATCACCAGTGAGAAGGACGGCTACAACCATATTTATCTCTATGACCTCTCTGGCAAACTTATTCGCCAGGTCACCAACGGTGCCTATGATGTCACCTCAGTCTGTTCGGTGGATGAAAAGGCCGGTTTGATTTACTATCTTTCTCACGAATCGTCGCCTATCAACAACGAACTTTATTGCATTGATTTCAAAGGCAAGAAAAAGACTAAACTGAGCGACAAGCCCGGTTGGTATAATGTCAGCTTTAGCAATAACAGCAAGTATTACATCAGCACTTTCACCGATGCCAACACACCCCCCATCTACACTCTCCATACCAGTAAAGGCAAGCTGCTGAAGACTCTCCAAGACAATGCCGATCTGCGTGAACGTATGCAACAGTATGGTGTAGGCCACAAGACTTTCGGCACTCTCACCACTTCTTTGGGCAGCGAACTGAACTACTACATCATTCTGCCTCCCGATTTCGACTCCACCAAGCAGTACCCCCTCTTCTTCTATGTCTATGGCGGCCCCGGTAATCAACAGGTGACCAACAGCTATGGCTACAGCGATTATTATTGGTTCCACATGTTGGCGCAGCACGGCTATGTGGTGGCTTGCTTTGACGGCCGTGGCACAGGTGGTCGCGGTGCCCATTTTAAGAAGATGACCTATAAGAATCTGGGCAAGATGGAGTGCGAGGATGCCTGCGAGGCCGCCCGTTGGTTTGGCCGTAAGAGTTGGATTGATGCCAGCCGCATCGGCATCTTTGGCTGGAGTTTCGGCGGCTATCTTTCCACCCTCTCCATACTTAAGGGCCACGATGTATTCAAGAGTGCCATTGCTGTGGCTCCGGTCATTACCTGGCGCTACTACGACAACATTTATACAGAGCGTTTCCTCCAGCGTCCACAGGACAATCCCCGTGGCTATGACGACAACTCGCCCCTCAATTTTGCCAACCTGCTTGAGGGCAACTACCTCTTGGTCCACGGTACGGGCGACGATAACGTCCATTTCCAGAATGCCGTCGATATGGTCACCGCTCTTGAAACTGCTGGCAAACAGTTTGAGTTCCGCATCTACCCCAACAAAAACCACAGCATTTATGGTGGTAATACTCGCTTGAATCTCTATGAGTTGATGACCGACTTTATCTACCGCAAGCTCTAGCTCCAGCGGGATGTTGACCGTCTTGTTGCACTTCTTTTTGCGGTAAGATTAAAAAAAAACACGCTGATTTAAAAAAAAATCGTATTTTTGCACGAATTTATAGTACATCTTATGAAGAAGATTCTTGTAACTCTGACATTGCTTGTCACCCTCTCCTTTGCCGCGCAGGCACAGTTCCTCAACTTCGGTTTCAGGGGCGGTGCGGGCATGGGAGTCCATGTGGACGACCTGGCCACCAATCGACCCATCCTGGCTGCCAACCTGGGCGGTTTCGTGAGTTTCGGCTTCACCAATTCCGAGTCTTTCATCGGCCAGAACATCATGCTCCAGACGGGTCTCAACTTGACCCGTCGTGGCTCCAAGTTCGAAGAGGTCTTGGAGAGCGTTATGTCCATCCGCGAAGGGTCATATCATGCCTATTACCTCCAACTGCCCATTTTGGTCACCTATAGACAGGAACTGCCTATTCGCGAACCTGGGCATTTCGGTTTTGTCTCGGTAGGTCCTGCTGTCAACTATGGACTTTTTGGTTGGGCCAACGACCGGAAGATTTCCCGTGGCTATCCCCAGTCTGACTGGAACTATAAGATAGAGAATGACCCCGTCTTCGACCATCTCAACCGTCTCGATGTCAGTTTTCTTCTTGGTGTCGGCTATGAGTGGCAAGACCTTTCTGTCATGTTGCAACTTGATTATGGTTTCCTCTCTGTCAAAAACGAAGTGGACGTACTGAAAACCGACCAGGAGAGTCACAGCTACCAGACCAGCGATGTGCTGGTGGTGCCGCAAGGCAATAACTTCGCCCTCCTGCTCACTGTCGGCTATCAGTTCCCCATACGATAAACATCTCCGATCTATCTGTCTTAGATGTGTTTCCGTTTTCACTGCACCTGCGTTAAATTGCCTTTGCGCAGGTGCTTTTTTCTAGAAAAAAAATTCTGTCGTAAGACCAACATCTAATAAACCATTATGAAACATCAAACTTTTCTACACAATGCGGTATTCCGTTTCCGTCGTTTCTGTCGTGCAGGATATGCCGCATACCGTTCGATGCACCGTGTGGTCAATATTGGACGTCTGGCCTCCTATATTGCAGACCGTCAGCTGAAAAAGTCGGTTGCCCTGGTGGCTCTCTGCCTACCTTTCCTTTGCAGCACTGCCATGGCTCAGACCGATGACCAGTTGGAGGAGCATCTCTTACCCACCCTCGACATCGTTGCCGCAGCCGACTCCGCCCAGGGGTCGCCTGATGCGGTTGCTGTCATCTCCCGAGCACAATTGCAGGGGTTGACGGTCAGTTCCGTCGGGGAGTTGTTGGAGCAATTGCCCGGCTTAGATCTGCGCACTCGTGGAGGCGGCGACGTCCAAGGCGACCTCACCATGCGTGGAGGCACTTTCGACCAGATGATTGTCCTGCTCAACGGTGTCAACCTCAGCGATGCCCAAACAGGCCATCACAACCTCGACATCCCCATTGACCTTTCTATGGTGGATCGTGTCGAAATCATCCCTGCTGCGGCATTGGTTCACTATGGCCTCTCCTCCTTCTGTGGGGCAGTCAATATTGTCACTGGCGAAGAGGCGGCCAATCAACTCCGAGCGCAACTTGCTGGTGGCAGTTTTGGCCAAGCGCATCTTTCTGCCGGAGGCACCCGTGTGGTTGGTCCCTGGACTCTTTCGGCTGCGGCTGCCTACCATCGCAGCGACGGCTACATTCCCAACACTGACTATCGTCACGGCAGCCTTTATCTTCAGGCACGTCGTCACGATAGGAGAGGGGACTGGCTGCTGCAGCTGGGTGGCCAAGCCAAAGACTTTGGCAGTCAGGCATTCTATAGCCTCCGCTATCCCGACCAGTTCGAGGCCACTCGCACCCTCCTGGCCTCCGCTACGCGTCTGCGCTATTGGCGCGGGTGGCACCTTGAGGCCACCCTCTATGGTCGGCTTCACAAAGACCGTTTCGAGCTTTTCCGTGAGGGCATGGTGGAAGCTCCTGCCTGGTATGGCGGCCACAACTACCATCTCTCGTCCAATGCCGGTCTGCGGCTTCGTGCTTCCCGACGTTGGGCAGCGGGCAAGACCACTTTCGGTACAGAACTGCGCGAAGAGGCCATTCTCAGCTCCGTTTTGGGCGACACGCTGGCTGTTCCGCGCCCCATCTATTGGGAGCCTGAAGGGCACTTCTATGCCCTTGGAAAGGCACGCCTGAATGCCAACGCATTTGCCGAGCACAGCCTTTTCCTCCGCAAGGTGAAACTCACTGCTGGACTTCTGGGTTCATATAACACTTTGAGGGGTCCCAATTTTGGCTACACCCTTAGTGCCGATTACCCCATCAACCCCCAGTGGCATTTGTTGGGCAGCTTGGGCCGCTCTTTCCGCCAGCCCACCTATACAGACCTTTACTACCACAGTGCCACACAGATTAGCGACCCCAATCTCAAACCCGAAGTGAGCCATCATGCCGAGATTACGCTGCGTTATACCCAGCCTCATTTCTATGCCGTGGCCACCGTCTATGGCCGTCATGGTTCTAATATCATCGACTGGGTTCGCCAGCCCGAAGAATCGGTATGGCATAGCATGAACCACGCCACTATCGATGCCTTTGGAGGCGACCTTCAAGCCGCCTATCGTGGCACTGGTCTTCTGCGCCGCATGGGCCTGAGCTATTCCTATTGTACCTTGGCGCAAGCAGCCGATGGCTATATCAGCAATTATGTCCTCGACTACCTTCGCCACAAGGTGGGCCTTGATTTGGTGCTCTCGCCTTTCAAGGGCTTCCGAGTCAAACTCTTGGCTGACTACCATTACCGTGTTGGCACCTACACCGACCTTCAAGGACAACCACAGGCTTATGCCCCGGTCTTCCTGCTCAATGACGGTGTGGAGTACGACCTCTGGCAGCTAACCCTTTTTGCCGAAGGCTATAATGTATTAAATAAAGAATATTGTGACTATGGCGGCATCCCCCAGCCGGGCATCTCCTTCCTGGGCGGCGTGCGCCTCAAATTGTAATAAACACAGGTTTTACGACAGCGTTTTTAAGGAAGGGAAGACTCACCAAGAGCCTTCCCTGTTTTTTATCATAATCGGAGGGGTCTATAAGGGCCACCAGCTGTCTGGTCTTCACATAGTCGCCTTCCTTGACAAGGATGCGCTCGATGCGCCCGCTGACCTTGAAGGCGAGATTGATTTCCTCTGTGGCCTTGACGCGGCCGGGATATTGCAGTTTGGCGGCATCGCTCACCGCGTGCAGCGTGGCCACATTGACGGTGGACACCTGCTGCTCCGCATCGGCAGCACCGCCACCGCAAGCCGCCGTCAGTAGCACCAAGCCGCCAGCAGCGCACATATCAATCAGTTTCTTAATCGATTTCATACATTCTGACTTTAACATTTGATGCTGCAAAATTACCACGCCTCCCCCGATTGCCGTTTAACATATATTAAAAACCGCTCCGACGATGCGTTTTTTTGGTAATAATGCTGGCACTGCACAATAAAAAAAGGTCACAGACGTTATTAATGCAGTATTAATTGAACGGGACAAGATATAAAACCAATGGGCAAACTGCTACTCATACTCCAATTCATCCTCTCCGTCTTTCCTGCTGACAAAGACGAAAAACGAAGACATGTGCACGTCGTGAGGCGCGGCAGCAAGCAGTCGCACCTAGGCAACACGGTGGCCAAGATATGGATTGAAGAGAATGGAGCAAAAAAGATTGAGGTGGCGTGGTCGGAGCTCTCCGCCTCGGAGGAACAGATGATTGTCAAGGCCATCGACGAGCATTGGAATGAAATCAACCACCTCATCGACCAGGTTTTCGACGGCAAAAAGATACAAGTCAAACGAATAAAATAAACCGAATATGTGCAAATATAAAGACACCAACCTTGGAATCAAGAAGCTCGACTTTGGGCAGAAACGCGGCATGATGGCCGTCTATCTCACCGACGGCCGCGTGGTGATGGTGCCCGTGGGAATGTTTCCCGACATCAAGCGCCTCACCAGCAAACAGCGCGACGAGTGGATGATACTGGACGACCAGTACTTCACCTTTGAACACGACAGCCGCATCTATTCCGTCAAAGACGTGCTGCACGTATGACCATAATGCCCAATGAACCGCCACGCTTATAACTCGCTGATTTTTACCCCCTCCCCACGAATTGCACAAGTAATCGTCGGGAGCCTTTCCTTTTTGTTTTTAATTCATTTGCCTGCACCTGCCGCAATGTTGCGGCGGGGCGGGATGTTACTATTCACCTAAAAACAAATAAAATGACACTAAACCAGTTTTACAACAGGCTGTTCCCAGCCTTTGAGAGAGAACTTACAGATGTTGTGTTTCAATTTATCCAACACAATGATTCTCTCATGAAAGATTACCTTGACACTGTTAGCGAGGAGGTTTCGCTCCAACATGTTAACAGTGAAATTGCAAAGGCTATAGAGAGCAGATACGGCTTAATCGCAACTGAAAATCGCAACATGCCACCTCATTATAGCAATCTGATCCAAGGATATACAGAACTAACCAGACCGCAATCAATATGAAACGTTTCTGTATTTCATTTATCATAATCCTATTCGTGAGCATGAACATATCGTGCGAAAAGGATAATCGAAACAATAACGGCGGCACCCCTTCACAAGATATGCCGGAAGACTTATTGTATACGTCTTGGCAAAGTGATGACGGACAGACAAAGGTTCACTTCTCTTACCCAGATGCTTTATACTTTCCTTTAGGCTTTGGGGTACACTGCTTAGAGAAAGACATTGTTGGATTTCCTGCAATGTGGACGGGCGCTTTACTTTGTCATTGGGACAATAACTACCACATGTATGTTGCGGATAGCTTATTCATGTTATCAGGATTTGGTCATCACTATTACACATGCAAAATTGAAAATGGTATTATGACGTTAGAGGATGATAATGGCAATATCACTCGTTTGACAAAAAAATCCAGCAACGACACATTAGGTTACTACTATTTTGATGATGGTGTTGAAGATTGTCCCTATTCTCATTTTTATGCAGGGTCATCCTATGTAAATATCACAAACAATCATGCATATGCAATAGCTTTTGCCACATTAGGTATATGTTCATATGCGCATACTGGTTCCCAAACCCAGACAGGAAGTTATCACGTAGGTTGGTCAAGAAATGAATGTGCAATCCGATTAGGCAGTAGAGACACAATAATTACGGCGAAAGTGATAGATTCAACCCACATTCAAATGGATAATATGATTTTTAAAAAAGAATAATACTATATTGCGGTTCTACAATAGCCTCAATCGGTTTTGAAAACGGCCGATGTAATGCAGCAATAGGGCCAAACGGTTTTGAAAACGGCTGTCGCGGGTTGCAAAAGTGCGTTTGAAAATTGAAACAGGGTTTTGCAGGGTTGCAAAAAGGTGTTTTGAAAATGAAACAAGGTTTCGCAGGTTGCGAAAGGGCCTTTCGGATTGAAAACAGGGTTTTGCAGAGTTGCAACGGGGTGTTTTGAAACGAAAACATGGTTTTGCAGGGCTGCAATGCGGCCTCTCGGAATGAAATATTAACAACGTAATACTACATAGATATGGAAGCAATCAAATTTGACGAAAAATCATTGTCGCGGTTCCCCGTGGCGTTTTATTTCAGCGCCGTGGAGGCGTTTGACAAAAGAATCATGGCGGCGGAGTGCGCGTTGGACCGCTTCCGCGAGATGCGCGACGAGTACGACCGGCTGTTCAAGGCGTTCGACGAGGCGTACAAGCGGACACAGAAGAGCGAGTTGACGGCGAAGATTGCCGCCCTGGACAAGGAGAGGGACGGCTATGCCT
>DFDY01000003.1:16469-21904 GCA_002368955.1 Bacteroidales bacterium UBA3816 | reverse complement strand
AGTCTTTTATCAAACTAGAGCCTTAACTATAAGAGGGCGGTTATCCGTTGACAAACTTCAAGATGTCCTCTTCGCTATATGCAGCAGAGGTGATGCGACGCAGCTCCTTGCCATCCTCAAAGAGGATGACCACGGGAATGGTAAGGGTGTTGTACTCCTTGGCGATGGAGCGGCATTTGTCGATGTCGACTTTGATGAAGCGGTATGCTTTGCCCACCTGCTGGCTGACGTTCTCTAAGCGGGGATACATCAGTCGACAGGGACCACACCATGTGGCCGTCATCATGCAGACTGTTCGCCCGTGGCTGATGGCGTTGCGGAAACCTGCGGAGTCCACCTCCTCAATCAGTGCCGAGCGGGGAGCCTGCATCAACCCAGTGGTGTCGCCGCTGACCACGAGCTGCCCGTCAGTACCCATACTCAGGCGCACCAATCCCTGTTCGTCGGGGATGGCGAAAAAGGAGTCGTCCACCTTGCCGGCAGTTACGGAGACCAGCCGTTTGACAATCTGCATGGGCTGTGAGCCCTTCATGGTCATAGTCATCTCCTCCCGCACGGGCAAGCCCCAAGGCACCTCCTCGTTCAGGCCGTAGTTGAAGGGGATGTGGTAGGTGGTGTCCAACCACACTGTCGAGATGATGCTGGCGGCCTCGTTTTCATTCTCGTAATGCACCTTCAGGCAAGCGTGGCCGTCCACCGTCTCCATATGGTCGGCAATGTCGAACATCGGTATATCCATCGTGTCCGGGTCTATGCCGTTGGACATCAGGATGGGTTTTCCCATCATGGCGTTGATGGTGTACTGCTTCTTCTCCTTGGCGAGGTAGAGGGTGCGCAGCTTGCTCTGCGGCATGTCGACAAATAGGTCGTTACCCCTGTAATAATAGGTGCTGAGAGTGGCCGAAGGGGTTGCCCCACCCGCCATCGTAGCCGATGAGCTGAAAGTGGCTACGCCTTCAAACAGCTGTTGCGCCGACGATTCTGGACCAAGAGCGAGCATGGCCGCCATCGCCATGGTGGCTAAAAAAGTATGTTTCATTGCTGTTTTTCCTTTTGTTGTGGGTTTTTCTTTTCTAAATTAGGGCTCAGAATTTGAAGAGTTGTTTGAATTTAAGTTCCTTGGCCGTGGCATTGGGGCCGAGCAGGGTGGCCACTTCTTTGGGTTTGAATTTCTTGGCATTGCCGGAGATGAGCACTATCAGCGGGCGGCCTTTGATGTACTTGGCATGGAAGGCCTGGAGGTCGTCCATGGTGAGGCGGCTGATTTGCTGGGTGATTTCATTGGTGCGGTCGCGCTGCCACCCATAGTCTTCCATGCAGGTCTGGACAAAGCTGGGCAGGGTGCGGAAAGTGCTGTAGTTGCTGTTGCGGGCCACCACCTGGTGCATGATGGCCGGGGCCAGTTTGTCGGGACGGTCGGGGAGGTCTATGAGCAGGTCGCGCATGGCTTCCACTCCGTCGCGGGTCTTGTCGCACTGGGTGCCTAAGAAGGCAAACATAAAGGCGGGGTTGCGATTGAAGCGGTCGTAGGTGAAGCGGCCATAGGTGCTGTAGCCAAGGGAGCGAAACTCACGTATTTCCTGAAAGACGACGCTGTTCATGCCTCCGCCGAAGTATTCGTTGAAGAGGAGAGCGGCGGCGCGGTCGGCGGTGTCAAAATCGATGCTGGGCATGAGAAAGGCGATGTCGGACTGCAGGAACTTCTTGTTGGAAACATAGCAGACCTGCGACTGGCTGAGGGGCTGCTTTTTGAAAGCGCGGTGGCCGACCACTTCCACTTCGCCACGGACAAGCCCATAGCGGTGGATTAACTGACAGAGGTCGTCGGGGTCGGTATTGCCTGAGAAAGTGGCATGGCCGTTGCGAGAGAAGATGCGCATCACCTCGTCGTGCAGCTGCTCTCCGGTGCGTTTGCCCCACTCTTTGTATGGTGTTTGGCGCAGATAGGAAGACTGGCTGCCATAGCTGACATACTCCTGGAGGGCCGAGAACCAACTGTCGGAGGCATTCTTTGAGGCCTTCTCGTCAGTTTTGATGGCATCCACGAGGAGGCTGATTTGCCTTGGGTCGTGGGTTGGGTGGGCAATCCAGCGCGACACAAGGCTGAGAATGCTGTCGATGTTCTGCTCCAGGCCGCTGATAGTAAGGCTGCTTTCGTCGTCGTCGCAGCTAAAGTAACAAGAGCCACCCAGCTGGTCGAGAGCCATCTTGAACTGTTGTCGGTCCATTCCGTCGGCCCCCACGGAATGCATGTAATGCACGGCACGATTGAGGTCATAGTTATCCAACTCGCCATACTTGAAGGTAAGGGTGAGTTGGAAGACGTCGTTCTTGGGGTTGCGGGCACTATAGAGCTTGCAGTTGGGGGTGAGGGGGGTGATGGTGACGTCTTTTTTGAAGTCCACCTCTTGGGGCTGTATGGGATCAGGCTGGTGGGAGTCTATCATCCGGGCAAAGGGGGAGTGGCAGTTTTGGTTCTGGGCCTCCAGATGCTCCCAGTCGGGTTTCACAGCACCGTCGTGACGGGGAAAGCCCATCTTGGAGCGCACCAGGGTGCAGTGGTCGGGGTCAAAATAACGTTTGGCCACGTCGGAAATTTCTTCGCGGGTCAGATTCATCCAACGTTTGTTGTCTTTCACCCATTCGGCGTAGCTGCTGTTTTCGAGTTCGAGCTGGAGGAGCAGCTGGGCGAGGCTTTGGTAATTCTCCACTTGCCGCTGGCGCTCCACCAGGCTTGACATCTTGATGCTTTCGAGCAGTTCTTCACTGAAGTTGCCTTGCTTGATGCTGTCGAGACATTCCCAAATGACTTGTTCGGCTGCCTCATGTTTCTGTCCGAGGATGTTGGGCACGTACATGATGACGTTGCTGCCAGCGTCTTCTAGGGAGAGGGGCAGGTGTTGGGCCATCATTATGCGGCCTTCGTCGGTTGCCTTGTCCAGCAGACCGCTGCCACCGCCAAGGAGGCTGCCCAACATCTGTAGGGGCAGGTAGTCGGGATGGCTGTTAGGAACGCCGGGGAAGACCATGAGTCCCATCTTGATGGGGGTTTGGCGGACGTCCAGCACTTTGCGCGATGCAAACTGGGGAAGGGTGTAGGCGGGCTGCTGGGGAAGGGTGCCGCTGCGCCAGTCGGAGAATTTCAGTTTGACCAATTGGCGGGCCTCTTCAGCGTTGAAGTCGCCGACCAGTATGAGGGTCATGTTGTTGGCCACGTAGTAGGTGTCGAAGAACCACTGCATCTGGCTGGGCTGTGGGTTCTTGAGGTGGTCAGCCAGGCCTATCACTTCGCGGCTGTAGGGGTGCTGGCCGAAGGACTCGGTGAAGAGGTGGCGGCTGAAGTCATGGCCCATTCGGTTGTCGTACATGTTCTTCTCCTCGTAGATGGCCTCCAGCTCGGACTGAAAGAGACGGAAGACCGGATTGCGGAAACGCTCCACGTAGACGTCCATCCATTTGCTGAGTTGGTTGGAGGGAAGAGTGTTGAAGTAGACGGTGTAGTCGTAGCTGGTGCCGGCATTGAGGCCGGTGCACCCCATCTGTTGAAGGATGGCGTCCACCTCGTTGGGGATAGCGTACTTGGAGGCAGCGACGTTCAGCCGGTTGATTTCGAGCTGGATGTCGTGACGTTGTTTGGCATCCTGGGTGGCGTGGAGTCGGTCGTAGGCCTGACTGATGCTGTCGAGATAGAGTTTCTCCACAGGCCAGTTGGTGGTGCCCATGCGGTCGGTACCCTTGAACATGATGTGTTCAAAATAGTGGGCCACGCCGGTGGCGTCGGGGTTCTCGTTCTTGCTGCCCGCATGGACCACCACGCAGCCGTATATCTTCGGCTGGCTGTGTTCTTCGCAGAGGATTACCTTGAGGCCGTTGTCGAGATGGAAAGTCTCGACCTTCACGGGTTGTTGGGCATGGAGGGCTGCAGCTAAGAGAAGCAGCATCGAGAGGGAAAGGATTCTTTTCATAACCAAGGGGTGTTATTTCTTTATTATACGCTTAACGATGGTGTCGTGCGCAGTGGTGATGCGCACAAAATAGGCTTGGGCAGGCAGGTTGCCAAGTTGTAGCTGGTGATTGGCGGTGGTGCGAACTATACGGCCGCTCATGTCCATCAGTTCTACTTTTTGCAAGCCGTCGGCACTGATGTTCAGTACTGTGGTAGCCGGATTGGGATAGACCTCCACAGCGGCGGGTGCAGGGGTGTCGGGGGTGCCCACATGGGCACAAGGCCACTGGATGTAGTGGGTGCCACCATTGCGGTAGGCATACGCCACTGACACAAATTCTTCGCCATACTGGTTGCGGACATAATAATTGACATAGCGGTCGGTGCCGCCTCCGGAGTGCCATACGGAGTAAACCCCGTCGGGGCTCACCAAGATTACCACCGAGTCCTTCTCACCGCCTTGCAGTCGGGCCGTGCCATAGAGATAGCCCGAAGGCGACTCCAAGGTCAGATTGGCACCGCCCTGCCAGCCATCGCCGTGTGTGCTCTCCATGACCACCGTCAAGGGACACATCTCTTCGGGGTCGTGGGCTGCCTGGGCTACACGAACGGTGCAGGTTTCGTTTCCTTGGACGAAGGTGAGCGATGCCACACGTTCCTGCCCACTATTGTTCTCTTGGGCCACAAATCGAACCCATCCGGCAGGGTCTAACGTGTCGGCCGTGACCGTTATCCAGTCGGCGTCCACATTCATCGACCATGCGGCATAATTGCTCCTGTTGACAGCTACCAGAAAAGAATCACACTCACCCAAACGGCTGACCGAGAAGGCCGAGTCGCTGACTCGCAGGCGATAGTCGGGCACCAAGCCCAGGAGGGCTGAGTTGTTCATATTGAAGGTGTAGGTGCCGTTGCCGCCCGCACCGCCCACACCAGGGCTGATGGAGTCGACCGGGAAGTAGCCGTCGCCCACGCCGCTCCAGCCAAAGTTGAAGTGCAGGTAGCCGCGATGGTCATAGCCGTCGCAGACAAAGCCGTGGCCGCCTTGGGCGGCGGCTCCGGTGTAGACGACGGGACGGCGCTGGTCGAGTTCGGCAATAAGCTGGTCGCGCCAACGCTCGTTGGTGTAGCCGTTGTCTTTGAAAACCACGCGCATGTCGGGGCTGTAGCAGAAATAGTCTTTCAGCGAGTTGTCGATGCTTGCAAATCCCGGCATGCCGGCCAGGCCGGCGGCCATGCTGCCTCCTTGGGCAGCAGTGCCGTAGCCCATTTCGAGACTCACGCCACAATGGTACATCAGCACGGCCACGGCCTCTTTCTGTTCCATGGGTGTGGACGAAGAGGCTTGGTCGGGCATGTTGTTCCAGTCATAGAGGGTATGGGCGAAGTCGGCCTGCTGTAGGCCATAGGTGGCGTGGGTGTAACTGTGGCTGCCCTGACCAAAGGCGGGGTGCTGCCAGTAGTTCATGATTTGGGCCTGAGCGGTGGC
>DFDY01000003.1:0-16348 GCA_002368955.1 Bacteroidales bacterium UBA3816 | reverse complement strand
GTGGTCAGCAGGGGCTCCACGCCGCCAGAAACGCTGTCCTTGGGCATAAGGTTGTTCTCAAGGGCATACCATTCGGGGGCATAAGCCGCACAGGGCGTACTTTTGGCCTCGCGGAGGGCGTTTATTTCCTGCTGGTAGGCCTGCAGCCACTGCTGCAAGGGGGTGGGAAGATTATGAGGGTCGAGGGAGCCGCTGGGCGAATAGCCCAGGATGGGGCGGACTGCATCGTCGGCAGCGACCAGCACAAAGCCCCCTTGGCTGCCCACGAAAAGATACATTCCGTCATAAGGCCACTCTTGGCTGAGGTCTTGCAGGGTGCTTTTGGCCCCGCAGAGGGAGCCGAAGAAATTGTGTGCCACCGCAGCAGCGCGTTTCGGCGACACAGGAGAAGCCATGGCGGCACTGGTGAGCAACACCGCCATGGCTGTCAGGGTTATTGTCCTTATGGTTTTCATCAGGAGTCTCTTTTGTGTCTGTCGTTACTTCTCAATGGCTGCGGCAATCTTGTCCATCAGTTTCTGCCAACGGTTGCGGCTGTTGAGGGTGCCGTTGCCGATGATGCTGTTCTTGGACGCTGCATTTGCACGAGGGGTGAAGACGATGGTGTCGGTCCCCATAATATCGCGCATGTCGGCATCGTCCAACACCATGGTCAGGGTGTTGGCCACCTTGTCGTGGGTTATGTCGTATTTGTAATCAACGGTGTCGCCGTTTTCCTCATCGACATAGGTGCCGTAAAGCACCACTGTGTCGCCAAAGAACTCGTAGGTGAGGCTCTCTGTCTCATTATCGCCTTGCGAATAGGCAGGGTACTGGGGTAGGTAGACATAGATGTCGTGGAACAGTTCGGCATTGACGGAATCAAGGAAATCCAGTGTCACGTCATAGGTGACGTCTTCTTCAATGCCTTGATAGAAGAACTGGTTCTCCAAATGGGCTTCCCATGTGGTGCCTACGTAGATGTTTTCAATGGGTTCTTCGCCCGGGTTGTCGGGACTGTTGGGGGTGATGGGGCTGACATCGTCTTTCTTGCAGCCGGCCATAGCCAGCGTTGCGGCCACGGCGAGGGTGGCGAGGGTTCTAATTGTTGCGTTCATTGTTAGATATTTTTGGATATTTGTTGTATTTATCAATAACTATGTTTTAATTGTTTTATTGTATAGACCACTCTCCTTGGGCATTTATATGATACCACTGGGCATGAGGGGCTTAGAATCTAATGCCGTAGTTCAGCTGGAGGGTACAGCCGGAGAGCATGATTCTGGAATTGGGTGTGAGGCCTTCGGGCAACCCAGCGGGGGCATCCATGAGGGTTCCGAACTGGGGAATCATGGCGCGGATGCCCAGGTAGTGACCCTCTTTGAAGAGGTAATTGAGGCCCAGGGTCAGGTGCCCCTCATAGCCCAGGCGCGTGGGAGAATAGTGCTGGTCCATGTAGTCGAAGAAGTTTTTGTGCATCAGCAGGCCTCCGGCCACGCCGACTTCCAGTTCCATCTTGTCGGTTAGCTTGAAGTAGTCGCGGATGTCCAGCAGGAAGCTAAAGTCTGCGAAATTCTCATTGAGGTTCTGAAAGACGGTATTTCCGCTTCTCACTCCTAACGTAAGTCCATAGAACCAGCCGTTGCCATTGTAGTAGCCAGCCGTGATGTGTTCGGCGGGGAGGAAGTCATAGCCCTCGGTGGGGTCGGCAAAGGCCGACATGGCTGAGTAGTTGCCAAACTGGGATTGTCCCAATCCTAATTCAAGGGCGAAACCGCCTTTCTTTTCTTGTGCGGAGGCCACAAAAGTGGTCAGCAGGGCGACCAAAACAACGATAACTTTTTTCAACTCTTTCATGTTTTTATGTTTTTTATTATGTATTCGTTTGTGGGTGGGTGTTTCTTACACCCGGTAGATTATTTTTTTAGTTTCTGTTCCAGTTTCTGACGGATGGAGGCTTCGAGGGGGATGAAGTTGTACTGCTGCCAGAAGGCTTCGTCATACTGCTTGTGGTCGGCATGGCGGTTGGTGACCAGCACTTCGCCGGGTTCCTGTATGACGTTGTTATGCAGGAACGAGGCTCCTTCTTTGTGCTGCCCAGTGAGCACGCAGGTGCACCGTTTCTCCATGTGCTGGCGGCGGGCACCCAAAGGGCTGTTCTCGGCACAGAAGAGGTAGGTGTGTTCGTGGCGGGTGTAGGAGGTGAGGGTGTAGCGGCCACCCACTTGCCCGTAGTGGTAGGTGTTGTGGGTCTCGTAGGCTATGGAGTCGACGCCGGCTTGCTTGAAGACCTGCTTGAGCGGGAAGTAGGGGTGCATCATGAAGTATTGCGACTCCTCGTAGCTGACGATGGCCAGGTTGCTCTTGGCAATGGTGATGCGCACGGATTGGCGGAGCGTAATCATGTTCTTTTGGGCCATATCTAGGTCTTTGGTGATGACGTAGTACTCCTTGCCGTCGGCATCGACGATCTCGTGCATCTGTAGGTTTTTAGCCTTCTTGACATAACGGTCGGCCAAATAGACCTGGGTGTTGGGCACCTCCACAGGGTCGAAGAGAACCTCGTGCTCGGAGTAGGCAATGTAATTGTCGGCCATGCCATTGGTGACACGGCTGACATAGCCGGTGTCGCAGAGCAGCAGGCGGTCGTGGCGGATGGTAGTGAAGTTGCTCTCGATGGGCCGCTTATAGTCTATCAACACCGCGCCGTATGGGCCCTTGCGGTTGTTCAACTTCTTCAGCTTGTGATGCTTGTCGTAGCCCACGCGCAGGGCGTCGAAGACCATCTCGTCGAAGAGGAAGAGCTCGCCGTTCATCAGGCGCACGTCGCGATAGAACCAAGTGCCCACCATGCTGTCGGTCTCGTAGTTCTGCGGAATGCGGTCCACGGCATCCATCAGCAGCTTGCGCACCGCTTTGGGCGAGTACTCGGTGACGGAGACCTCCCTCAGCCAGCGGCCGCCGTCGGACCGCAAAGCCCGATTGGGTTTCAGTTGGGCCGCCGCAAGCAGCACAGTGTCGCGGTGGTAGCCCATGAGGGCATAGACCACGCTGCCCTGAGCAAGGCTGTCCGGCACCTTCAGCACATACTGGCCGTCGCTGTTGGTCTGGGTGTAGACGGCCTGACTGGCCAGGTAGACGGTCACGGCAGGCAGCCCCTCTTTGGTTTCGGCGTCGGTCACGCGCCCACGCAGGGTCAGGTAGTTCTCTTGAGCCTGTGCAAAACTAAAAACTAAAAGGTAAAAACTAAAAGCTAATGCTATCTTTCTCATAATATGCAGATATAGTTTAGTGTACTAACGAATTCAAATCTGCGGGGTTCCCATACTTTCGGTGGCACCTTGGCGGGCTTTGCTTTCCAGCTCCATCTTGCCCATACGCCAGGTGAGGCCGAGGCTGACAAATCGCGAGTCGTAACGCTGACTGCCGGTGGTCTGATAGCTGGGAGCCGTGGTGTTGTTACCCCACTGTGCCATGCCTAAAATGTCGCGGACGTTGAGGTTCACGCTCAGCTGGCGGTTGAAGAAGTCGCTGCTCACACCAAAGTCCACACCTTTGTTGGCAACACTCATGCTGTAGAGACCCAGACGGGGGGAGCTGTAATGGGCGTTGGCAAACACCTCGAGCCAGCCCCACAGCTTGGCCCACACATTGAGGCGGGCGCTCCAGCTCACCTTGCTGTCGGAGAAGTCTTTGTAGTTGTAGCCATAGTTGAACACCGAGGCATTCAGGCGCACATTGAAGAAACCCGTGGGGCGGTAGGTGATGTTAGCCTCCAAGCCCTCGGTATGGCTGCTGCCGATATTCTCCGGCACGGTGTAGTTGACCAGCACCGGACCGTAATACTCAGGCGCATAGCCAGCGTATGCCATGGTGCCAATCTCGTCGGTGTTGGCGCGGTAATAGGCGTTGAGGCCGATGTTGCCGAAGCCCATGATGTACTTGTTAAAAGCCGCCTCCAGGTTGTGGGTATAGCTGATAAGCAGGTTGGGGTTGCCCGTCTCGTAGCTGTAGTCGTCAAAACGGCGGAAGGGGGACAGCTGCGTCATGCCGGGCGTTGTGTGACGGCGGGTGTAGCTGAGGCTGTAGCTGGTAAAAGTCTTGGTTTGATAGCTCAGGTGCAGGCTGGGGACAAGGCCGAAGAAGGCGGTGTCCACCACGGTGGTACCGGTGCCGTTCAGATAGTTCCATGTACTCTTTTTCCACTCCTGCTCGCCACGCAAACCCATCTTGGCGGTGAAGCCGCCCCAGCGTTTCTGCAACGTAACATAGCCGCTGAGACCCGTGCCACGTTCCACACCTTCGCGAGAGCGCAGCAGCACCTGCTCATAGACGGAACCATTGAGGGTGTCAAGACATACATACTCTGTGCCGCCACCAAACTCCGCCTCCGCACCCACCTGCAGTTCGAACTGGTTCTTCAGCGGGTGAGTATAATCCAGCGACAAGCTGCCCGACGGATTGCTGCTATGGTCGTTGGTACGGCGCTGAAGGGTGTCGCGTGCGGGGTCGTAGTAGGCAAAGGTCTCGCTGCCAGTACCGCGGTTGCTCCAGGTGTTGCCATTGAAGCTAAAGGAGAGCTTGCGGCCTGTGGTGTCGAAACGATGCTCCAGCCATGCACCTGCATAGCCGCCCCAGCCAAAGCCATCGCCGTTGTTCATCGTGTAGTGATAGCCCAAGTTGCGCAGCGTGGGGAAATACTCGCGATACTGGAGGTCAAGGTCGGTGTGGTTGCGACCCCAATAAGGATAGATGCCCATCCAGGTGGAGAGGTTTGTCTTATCTGAGATGTTCCAGTTGAGGTTAAGCCCAGTGTAGCCACCGAGATTGTTAGCCTCGGTCTTCCGGTTACTGCTTTGGAAGCGGCTGGTGTCGCCATTGTCGTTGTACAGGGTGTTGGTGCCGTCGCCCTCCATGCGGTGGCGAGAATAGTCGGCATTGATGTAGAAGTTGAAATCCACCTTCTCGTTGGCCCACACATACGAAGCCCACGGCGACACGCTGGGCGATGTCCTTGCCCGCACACCCACGCAGAGCAACTCGTTGCGGGTCACCTTCTGGTTGGTGACGATATTGATGACACCGCCCGAGGTGGAGTAGCGTGCCGAGGGATTGGTGATGACCTCGATGCGCTCGATGGCATTGGCGGGCAGCTGCTTGATATACTGTTTCAACGCCTCCTCGTTCATGTGCGAGGGGCGGTCGTTGACCCATATCTCCACGCTGCTCACACCGCGCAGGGTGATGTTGCCCTCGGCGTCCACCTCCACTCCGGGCGCATTCTGCAGGGCGTCGCTGGCGGTACCCGTCTGGATGGAGGCATCCTCCTTGGTGTTGTACATGTTCTTCTCGCCGTCCATCACATAGAGGGGCTTTTCGGCCACCACCTGCAAAGTTTCCAGGGTAGTGGCCCCAGGCTTGAGCGCGACGGCCAGGTTGCTGACATTCTTTTTCACCTCCACCAGCTGGGTATATCTCTCATAGCCCACATAACTGGCCTGGAGCAGATAGCTGCCGGGTTTCACATCCTTAATTTCGAAAGTGCCATCGAAGTCGGTGGCGGCTCCGCGCATAAACACGGTGTCGGTCGTGCGCATCAGGCCCACGTTGACCAAGGGCAGAGGCTCGCCACTCTTGGTGTCTTGCACCTTGCCCTTAACGGTTAAATTCTGAGCCTCGGCCGAGGCTGTCATGGCCACAAAAGCCAACAGCAATAGAAACAATCTTTTCATTTTATATTTACTCCTATTTGGTTACTTGCATCAGGTCTTCCCAGGTGAGGCCCAGCATGTTCATGCGTTGGACGATGTAGGGCAGCTCGTCGTGCATGAAGTCCTGTCGATGCAGTTTGAGGATAAGCTCGCTGGCCTTGGGGGCCACAAAGTAGCCCACACCGCGCCGGTTGTATATGACCTCGGCGGTTTGTAGGTATTCGTAGGTGCGCATGACGGTGTTGGGGTTGACACCCAGCTCTGCGGCCACGTCGCGCACCGAGGGTATCCGCTCATCGTCGCCCCATTGGCCTGTCATGATGCGCTCACAAAGCGTGTCAGCTATCTGGAGGTATATCGGTTTCTGTTTCTTGAAGTCCATGGCTCGGTTATTTTACTTTTGAATCTTTCTTTTTGATGCTCAAGGAGCCGCTGACGGCGTTGCACTCTATCTGGCAGGCTCCGTCGCCGATGACATGTTTCTTGCCCTTCTTGCCGATGGGCAGCTCGGAGGAGAGCTTGCGGTTCATGCCCTCCATGTCCACGGTCATGCCTGCATCCTCGGGCACATATAAGGTCACTACGCATCCCATACTGTTTATCTCTACCTCGTTCGGCATACGGCTGAAGGTGGCATCCACAAAGGGCGAGGTGCCTGAGTTGAGTTCCCAAGTGCCCAGCTCGCATTCGTTCAGCGCGATGCTGCCCGAAAGGAGATTCATCTCCAAATCGCTGCAGCGGATGCTGTCCATAACGAGCTTGGCCGTACCGTCTATCTCCACCTCTGCCAGCCGCAGGGTGCGGGGGACAAGCACCAGGAGGTACTTGTGAGGTAGGCCGTCACCGGACACCCGCAGGCCTGGTTTCTGTGAGGTGATGGTCAGCTCGCCATCATCGTCCAGATAGTAATGCATAGTGGTGGTGTCGGTCAGCAGGGTGTCGGCCACCTCGCTGATGACCACCTGGTTGCCGTCGTAGGCTCTCAGCAAGATGGAGTCGCCCACCCAGTCGATGCTGAGGTACCGCACCTGAGCGGCCTCAAAGGTGGCACCGCCTTTCAGGTAGCGGTCGGCCCGCTCGCCTCTGTACATTCCGTCTTCGCCAAACGAGGTCTTCATGCTGAAGAGGGAATCTATCTCTTCGGGGGTGCGATGATTGGTCAATTTGCAGCCGCTCATGGCCGCCATGCTCAGCACGACCACGGCCATTGCCATTAATGTTCTTATGCGTGTCATATTGTTAGTCTTTTGGGGTTCAAATTAATATTTCATGTGTTTCAGGCGATAGCTAGCCCACCAGAAGAAGAGGGTGGTCAGCACCAGGCTCCAAGCCACAGCCACACTGTAGGCAATATTCATGCTGCGGATGGGGTCGGCGAAGGCCATCATCTCATCCATCAGATTGCCGTTGAGCATCATGGCGGTCATAATGGGGAGGAAGATCAGCTCCAGCACAAAGGTGATAAGAAAGGTCCAGAGGAGGGTTTGCAGCACCTTGTGTTTCTTGAAGATGGTGGTGGTGAAAAGATAGAGCGAGACGGTGTGCAGATAGCCTATTACAACATACAGCAACATCTTGCCGGGAGTAAAGGTCTGCGCCACGATTAGGGTGTCTTCAGTGACATTGGGAAAGACGCCAGCCGTCAACTGATGGTAGGAATCGAGCATATCGGCCAGATGGTCGGTCTGCCACAGCCACTTGCTGTAGGGGCCGAAGGGCAGCAGGGCGAGGAAGTAGTCGAGCACGATGCTGCCAAAGAGGCACAGCAGCGGGCAGACAATGATGGAATAGAGCAACATGCTGAGGTATTTCTCCAACTTGGAGGCGGGCAGCATGGCAAAGTAGATGCCCTCCTTGGGCAGATTGCAGGTGCGGTACATGCGCGAGGGGCTGACCATGGAGGCCAGAACCACCACTCCGTAGATAAAGCACCAGCGCACTTCGGGCAGGATGGCAGGCACATCGTCTATGCCGCTGAAGGCCCACACCAGCAGCCATGCGGCCAGGGGCAGCAGGGTGATGATGAGGAGGGAAGTGCCGGCATTCTGCCAGATATTGTTGAAATCTTTGCGGACCACTTTGCAGAAACGGGTCCATTCAAAATTCTTGTTCATATCTTTAGTTTTATCTTGTGATACTTCGTTGTGTTTTCGACTTTTTAGTTGGCCTTGGCAAAAAGGTCTTTGATGGCGCTCTTGTTGCGCAGCACGGCATTGAAGAGGCCTTCGATGTTCAGCTGGCTCTCGCTGCCGTCGCGGTTGATGCACACGTTGAGGCAGCCGCCGGGCATCTGCTCGCTATAGAGAGCCTCGGGGCGTGGCGCCATGTCGTAGGTGAAGAGCAGCTTGCGGGTGACAGTCTGCACGTCGGCGTTGAGCAGCACGTCGTCGTGCGTGAGAATAATGATGGGGTCGATGAGGTTCTCCACATCCTTCACCTGGTGGGTGGAAATGATGATGGTGGAACCCTCGGTGGCACGCTTGGAGAGAATGGTGCGGAAGTCGGCCTTGGAGGGAATGTCGAGGCCGTTGGTGGGCTCGTCCAGCAGCACATAGTCGGTGCCCAGCGAGAGGGTGCAGGCAATCATCGACTTCTTCTGCTGGCCGTAGCTCATCTCCTTAAAGGGGCATTCGGGGTCCACCCCCAAGTCCTGCATCAGGTGCAGGAAGTAGCCGTAGGCATACTTGGGATAGAAGGGGGCCAAGGCCCGGACATACTTGACCGGCGTGGCATCTTCGGGCACCACCACCTCGTCGGGCAGGAAGACGATGTTCTGGAGGAAGTCAGGCTCGCGGTCGAAACTTACGTGCCCGTCCAAGGTGCAGCTGCCCTGCTGGGGACACTGCAGGCCGCTGATGATTTTCAAGAGGGTGGTCTTGCCCACTCCGTTTTCGCCCAGCAGACCATAAATGTTGCCCGGCTCGAAACTGAGGCTGATGTTGTGAAACACCGGCGTTTTCTTGTAGCTGAAGTCTAAATTCTTAATTTCTATCATAACTTAGTGTTTTAATGTTTTCGTTTAATTTGCTGTATTTCTGTCTATAAACCGATTTATTGTTCTGGTGTATTAGTTTACTAGTACACTGCAAAGGTACGACACTTTTCGGAACTAGCAAGAAAAATATTTGGATTTAACAATATTTAACCTTTAAACGTTCATGCAGAGCCACTGCTCACGCTTTTTCTCACCCACGCAACCGCTTCGCTCCCCCCTCGCATCTCATTCCCTCCACCTCCGCTCTACAATTGAGGAGAGAGGGTACAGGATATGTCTGGCGAGAAAAGTGATGGAGAAGAGGTGGAAGAGAAACAAAGAGGGCGTATAACAAACCAAAAAACCATCAAGAGGAACGGCTATGCACACATATATCCGCACAAGAACCATGCCACCGGCAGCCGCGCCGCGGGTGGAAAAACAGCACACCGATGCACCTGCCCCTCAAAAACCAGAAAAAATGCCCCTCGCGGGCAATAATAAACAGAGAATGGCGTTAACAAAGATTATAAATGCCGAACACGGGTTCTGACATTTTACAATAAAGAAACATTTAAAAGGAATAAAATAACGACATTATGGCAGACAAAACTTTTGGCAACGACTTCGACCACAATATCACCATACGCTTTTTCCGCCGTTGGTGGAAACTGCTCATCTGGGTATTCGTCATAGCCTTGGCGGCATCAGTGGCCATATCGCTGCTCATCACCCCCCGGTATAAATCCACGGCCACCCTGTTCCCCACCAATTCCAACCGACTGAGCAAGGCCATCATGGACTACCACTACAGCCTCGACTTCATGGACTACGGCATCGAACGCGACTGCGAGTACTGCATACAGATTCTCTCCTCGGAGTCGATGGAGCGCGACGTGTGCAAGCGGTTCAACCTCATGGAGCACTACGGCATCAGCCCTGAAGACCCGCACAAGATGTTCAAACTGCACGAACAGTACCGCGGCAACGTCAATGTCAAGCGCACCGAATATTTGGGCGTAGAGGTGTCGGTGCTGGACGTGGACCCGCAGTGGGCTGCCGATATGGCCAACTTTATAGCCACCAACTACGACTCTGTCTGCCACCGCATACACCACGACCGCGCCGTTAATGCAGCCGAGATTATGGACGGCGTGTGCCAGAAACTGGGCAACGAGATAGCCCTGCTGCAAGACAGCCTGCGCCACCACCCCGAGCAGTCTCTCGGCCTCACGCAACTCATCAACGAGAAGTGCAAGCAACTGGCCGACCTGCAAACCCGTGCCGCCCAAACCGAGGTGGACATGAACGAGAACGTAAGCTACAAGTTCATGCTTGACCAAGCCGTGGCCTCCGACAAAAAGGCCTACCCCAAGCGCAGCATCATCGTGATGCTGGGTACATTTGGCTCGGTCGTCATGTGCATCCTGGCGCTCCTTTTGCTGGATGCCACCAAGAAAGAAGAAACCCTTGAACCCAAAGAAGACAAGGCATAACACCACTAACGGATGGAATTGTTCCGCATGAAGTCCTGGCTGCAAAGAAATAAGACCGCTGTCATTGCCGTGGCGGTGACACTGCTCTTTGCCGTGGGCAATTCTTTCATGCTGCTTAAGGACTTCTACTATCTTTCGCTCATACCGCTGGCGGGGCTGGTGTTGCTCCTTTTTGTCACCAAATTTGAGACCGCCCTGCTCTGCATGGCCCTGCTAACCCCCTTTGCCATCGACTTTGCTTTCTTCCCCAAGATGGAACTGTCCATGCCGGTGGAGCCCATGATGATACTCTTCACGCTGATGTTTTTCTTCCGCGTGCTGGCCAGCAAAAGCTACGACCCGCGGCTGCTGCGCCATCCGGTCAGCATCAGCCTCCTGGCCTCACTTGCGTGGATGATTATAACCTCCTGCACCTCTGCCCTACCCTTGGTATCGTTCAAATACTTTCTGGCACGCCTATGGTTTGTGGTGCCCTTCTTTTTTGCCGCCGCTCAGATTTTCCGCGACAAGGTGCGCATCCGCCAGTTCTTCTGGTGCTATGCCATCGGGCTCATCTGTGTCATTGCCATTGCCACGGCCAAGACCCTCGGCAATTTCAGCGACTTGCAGACCCTGCACCGTGTGATGAAGCCCTTCTATAACGACCACACCGCCTACGGCTGTGCCATCGCCCTCTTCCTGCCCGCCGCCTTCTATTTCATATTTAGCCGAGGCAGCAAGGGCTGGATGCGGCTGCTCTTTCTGGCCATGTTCGCCCTGCTCATCGTGGGTCTCTTCTTCTCCTACTGCCGTGCCGCATGGCTCAGCGTGCTGGGGGCCATAGGGGTCTACGTACTCATCCGCATGGGCATGAAGGTCAAGTGGATGGTGCTGCTCTTCGGCCTGGGCGTGGGGGTGTTTTTCGTCTACCAGAGCGACGTCCTCTACAAACTGGGCAAAAACCATCAAGACAGCTCTTATGACCTCTCCGGACAGATAAAGTCTATCTCCAATATCTCCACCGATGCCAGCAATCTGGAGCGTCTCAACCGCTGGGCCTCGGCCATCCGCATGTGGAAGGAAAGCCCCGTCATGGGCTGCGGCCCTGGCACCTACCAGTTCCTCTATGCCAGCTACCAGCGCAGCTATCAGCTCTCCACCATCAGCACCAATGCCGGCAATCTGGGCAACGCCCACAGCGAGTATATCGGTCCCCTCACCGAACAGGGCGTGCCGGGCGTGGCACTTGTCGTCTGCATCTTCCTGACCACCTTCGCCACCGGCGTGCGTATCTACCGCACCGCACAAGACAAACAGGTGGCCAACATGGCCTTGGCTTTCACCCTCAGCCTGCTCACCTACTATATCCACGGCGTATTCAACAACTTCCTTGACACCGACAAACTCTCAGTCCCCTTCTGGGCTTTCACCGCCGTCATCGTATCGCTTGACGTTTACAGCCAGAAGAAAGAGATATGATGCGCCGGTTAGTCATAATCATCCTATTGTTCGCCTGCTGCCGCCAGTTGCAGGCACAGGAGGCAGACTCCTATTTGGCCCCATGGAACCGCACCCGCTGGGTGGGTGAAGAAATCCTCATCCCTCCCTTGCGAAGGCAGGCAAGGGAGGCCAGCAGCCAGCCCGACACCGCCGATCTCATCATTGAGGAGGCTGTCAAGCACCTGGGCAAACCCTACCGCTATGGAGCCAAAGGACCCAAAGCCTTCGACTGCGCGGGATTTGCGCGCTACGTATACCTCAAGTTTGGCATCGAGTTGCCCGGCGGCAGCCGCCCGCAGTATACCAAGGGGCGCAAAATCAACGATACCAAGAAACTGCAACGAGGCGACCTAGTCTTCTGGCAGGGGCGTGAGGCCAGCGGCCACATAGGCCACACGGGCATAGTGGTGGACGTGGACACCCTCACCGGCCGGTTCCGTTTCATCCATGCCGCCACATCCACCGGGGTGATATTCTCCTATTCCAGCGAAGCCTACTACGCCCGCCGCTACGTGGGGGCCTGCCGCCTCATAGGCGACCGCAAGAAACCCAGCACCCCCCTTCCCCCCAAGGAGCGCAAGAAACGAATACAATAATAGAAAAGTCCTGAACCATCCAGATCAAGCCAATTTTTCAATTCCAGTTATTGGAGAAATAATTGATTTACATAATAAATAAGGAGAGCCCACGTTATCTAAAAAAACAGCCATGTCGAACAAAAGAACTTTTTCTGTCAACAAAAATGACACAGAAAAATGGAAAGAGGACGTTTTTAAATCGGTCAAATGTTACAACGACTGGTTTATGAACTTCGCACCAACAACCTATGTGCAGGCAAGAAAAGAGGCCATAGCACGCGTAAACGACGTACTCCAGACAACACATTATTTCAGCACATTGACATCCCAATTATTAGTAGAAGTCCCGAAATCCCTCGGTATTCTGAGAATGTCAACAACACCACCACTAGCAATAGACCGACTCTCCGGCCTAGCCGATGTGCCGCGTTCGTTCATCAAAAAAATGGAGCAAGGAAAAGTCACCTCACGTATGAATAGGCAAACGGTCGCTCTAAATCTAGATAATCTGTTGTCAGTTGTCTCCAAATTACTTGACAGGGAAATAATGCCGTGGCTGAACCGCAATGAATTGCCCAGTTCAAAGGAGCGAATTTTGGCAGCTTCTGTAATTGCCGACAGGCTGTGCGGAACACTTGCAGATCCCATCATCAGGAATGAGCAGGAACGTAGGCAACTGGAAAACATCAACCTTTATCTGACATCTAAGGGATATAACTATGTTGAGACAAAAGATATAGACCGTGTTGAGGATATGCAGCCTGGAACGTTTTCCTACCATTTCATTGTTCCAGTTACCGTTGGCGAGACAAAGAAAGTGAATATGCCAATAGATGTAGTATTGAAAAGGCGAAATGCTAAGAAGAATGAGATGCCCATCCTGATTGAATGTAAGTCAGCGGGCGATTTTACAAATACGAACAAACGCCGTAAAGAAGAGGCAACCAAGATTGAACAGCTGCGCAACACATACGGCATGGACGTAGAATTTGTATTGTTCCTATGTGGCTATTTCGACACAGGATATTTAGGGTATGAGGCAGCAGAAGGAATTGATTGGATATGGGAACACCGCATCGCTGACTTTGACAAACTAGCAATATAGGTTATGCTTGAAATAGAGAACAGGCGCAAGGCTCTTCAGGACAACCTCGATGCTCAAAAGAAGCAACGAGAAAGAAACATCATGGGGCAGTTCTCAACCCCCTATCTTCTGGCATTGGACATAATGCAGCATATGAAGTCTCTTATAAAAGGCAACAATGTCTCGCTATTTGAGCCCTCCATCGGAACAGGGGTGTTTTATTCCGTATTTGCCGAGGTATTTGGAACAGACAAGAAGGCATTCGGCATAGAGCTGGACAACCATTATTTTTCACCTGCCAAACAATTATGGGAGGGTTTCCCATTGGAAATAGTCCAAGCGGATTTTTTCAACATCACTCCCGACAGACATTTTCCCCTACTAGTAGCCAACCCTCCCTACATAAGACATCACCATATTGAAAACAGCCAAAAGCAGGAACTACAGTTACGCACATATGAGCAAACGGGTATAAAGACTTCTGGTCTTACCGGCATGTACTGCTATTTTTTAATGCTTTCAGAACAATGGCTTGAGGACGGAGGGATTTCTTGCTGGCTGATACCAAGCGAGTTTATGGATGTGAACTATGGCAAAGCCCTGAAACATTATCTGCTGAACAATGTAGAGCTATTGCAGATCCACCGATTTAATGCCACCGACCTTCAATTTGCTGATGCGCTCGTAAGTTCTTGCATCGTCATATTCAGAAAAGCAAAACCTCAATCCAATAGTCCAATACGTTTCACTCTTGGTGGCAGTATTTCAAAACCAGAAAAAGAAACATTAATTGATAGACAAGAAATTGCAGACAGCCAAAAATGGACCAACCTTTTCGAAAACGGAATAGTCCAAACAAACGAAACTGAAAAACTCGGCGACTACTTCACTGTAAAACGGGGTGTGGTGACAGGCGACAACAATTTCTTCATCGTGGACGACAACAAAATCGAACAATACGGCATCGACAAGAAGTTTCTATATCCAATATTACCAAGTCCGCGATATATTAAAGGAGACATTATCGAAGCGACAGGAGAACTGCCAGACATTGAAAGGCAAGAATACCTGTTCAGTTGCAACCTTTCTGAAAGCATATTGAAACAACAATATCCAGGTACTTGGAGCTACATTCAAGAAGGCGAACGTCAAGGAGTTCGAGATGGGTACATTTGTAGCAGAAGGACCCCCTGGTATTCATGTGAAGAGCGCCCCCCCGCATCTATTATAGTCCCCTACATGGGACGCTCCGACACCAACAAGCGCATGTTCAGATTTATCTTAAACAAATCAAAGGCCATAACAACTAACGTATACCTCCTCCTTTACCCCAAGCCACAATATGCTCGTAGTTTAAGAGACTTAACCATTTTGACACAAGTATGGCACGCCCTGAACTCCATTCCCCAAGAAAGAATGATAAAAGGAGGCCGTTTCTATGGCGGAGGGCTAAGAAAGATGGAGCCAAATGAATTAATGAACATCCCTTTATCAGAAATAAGTGGCCTACTTGAAGAAGACAATAAACAATTATCTCTGTTCCAATGATCATACGTTAAAGTGTTACCTTGACAGTCCTCATAGAACAGCCACAAATTTCTTGACCATAATTCTTTTACTTGCAATAAAAACAGCCACAAGAATTTGTTTATTAATGATTAGGTTCACTTGATGAGTGAGTCCTGCAAATGACCACTAAAAAAAATTCATCTAGCGTGTAAGATTCCGCACCCATGTGCGACTACTAAGCATGATGAACGAAACAAAACAATTCGAATCCGACTATCTGCCATTGCAGCCCGCCATGCAGCGCATGGCCGAAAGCCTTCTCGGCGACGAGGAGGATGCAGCCGACGTGGTGCAGGATTGCTTTGTCACTCTCTGGAACGACCGGAGCAAGCTGAGCCGAGTGGTCAATCGCGAGGCCTTCTGCATCACGCTTGTCAAACGCCGCTGTGTCGACCAGCTGCGCCGCCGCCGTCCAACTGTCGATATCGAAACACTTACCTCCCTGGCCGACGAGCCAGCCGAAGACGATGACGATCGCCTAGAGCTGGCCCTTCGGTTCATTGACCGCCTACCCGAACAGCAGTCTCGTGTGGTGCGGCTGCGCCATTTCGACGACGCCGACACCAAAACCATGGCTGCCACCCTTCACACCACCGAGGGCAACATATACACCCTCCTCTCACGTGCCTACAAGTCACTAAAACAAATGATTTTGGATTATGAAAAAAGACAATAACCCCCCAACTCTAGAGCAGCTCTTAGCCTCAGTAGAACATGCCGGACGCGATGCCCGCCGCCGGGAGCAACTGGCCGAGATGATAGAGCGCATGGCTGCCGAAGAGGCTGCCCCAAAGGCTGCCCACCGCCATACAGTCAGGATGTGGACCACCCGCATCGCCATGGCCGCCACTGTGACCCTATTTGTCACCACCTCTATATGGCGTTGGGACAACCGTGAGGTGACCTCCGAAGCCCCGCTGGTGGCACAGGCCCCCATGGTGCGGCCCACGGTGATGCCCCTTCCCCAGACGGCACCCATCACCCGCATCCCTCAGTCCACGCCTGCCAGCAATAGGCACAACGCCACACCCCAAGTCATAGCTACTACCACCCAAGACATGCCTGAGCAACTGGAGCCAATCACCTTCGAAGAGATATTTGAAAGCCTGCGGCCCGAAAACAACGCTCCCGAATTAGGCGACCAGCTGGCCGACCTCATGCCCGAGTCCACTTTGGACAGCCTCCTGTTGGAACCAGGCCAGCCCATGCCCCAGAACCTAGCCCAAAGCGAATCCGCCCCCCAATCCAGCAGCCGCAAAAGGGGCATCTTCAGCTTCATGCAGGCCGAACCTAGCTTGATGGATGGCACCACACTGGCATTAAATCTTTTATAAGACAAACAAAAAAAAGAAAAAACATCATGAAACGAACAATAATCATCCTCAGCATTCTAAGTCTGGCACTTTTTAGCCACGCCCAAAACACCACCGAAGCCGACAGCACGGCCGCGCCAAACTTCAAAATCGACCTGGGCATTT
>DFDY01000074.1 GCA_002368955.1 Bacteroidales bacterium UBA3816 | reverse complement strand
CCTGGATGGTGTTGTTGAGCATGTGTCCCATGTGCAGCACGCCTGTGACGTTAGGCGGGGGAATCACGATGGTGTACGACTTGCGGTTGTCGGGTTCGGAATGAAAGAGTTTCTTTTCCAGCCAGAAGGAGTACCATTTTTCCTCCACAATTCTGGGGTCGTATTTGGGTGCGATAGACATATTTGTATTTGTTTACTATAATCTTTTGGTGGGGCGGTAGTCGCCGACTGAACTAAAGAAACCACTAAATGGCACACACGCGGGGCGTGCCATTTAGTGGTTTGTGAGATACTAGGTCAGACCTCCCAGGTGTCGCCTGAGTTGAGCAGGTCGTCGACACACTTGTACTTGGAGGCAGCCATCACCTCGTCCATCTTGTCCTCATAAAGCTGAGTGTAGGACGGACGTTCCACATTGCGTATGACACCGATGGCCACGGGCAGGTCGCCATGCATGCGGGCCAAAGACATGTGGATTCCAATATCCTCGGTTGTCTCGTCGTGCACCTTGACATCATCGATGGTAGCACCATTCACGCCAAGAGTGACCACTTCGAAGTAACGGCCGTTGAAGTGCAAACCTTTATTCATATCCTTGCCGAAAAGCATGGGCTTATGGTGTTCCAGCACGATAATTTTATCGTCGCGGACGGCACGGTCAGTGATATCGGCATGGGCGCCATTGTTGAAAATCATGCAGTTCTGCAGCACCTCAACCACGCTGCAGCCGTCATGTTTGGCGGCGCGGGTCATGATGTCGGTGGTCAGATTAGGCATGGCATCGATGGCTCGGGCGAAGAAGGAGCCCTGTGCACCCATGACCAGCTCACCGGGGTTGAAGGGGTAGTCGATGTTGCCGAAAGGCGAAGTCTTGGTGATTTGACCAAATTTAGTGGTGGGGCTGTACTGACCCTTGGTCAGACCGTAGATTTCGTTGTTGAAAATAGTGATGTTGAAGTCCTGGTTACGACGGACGGCATGGATTAGGTGGTTGCCGCCAATTGACAAGGCATCGCCGTCACCCATGTTCACCCACACGCTCAAGGCGGGGTTGGCCAGCTTCACACCAGTAGCAATGGCACAGGCACGACCATGAATGCTGTGGAAACCGTAGGAGTCGACATAATAAGGGATACGCGAGGAGCAGCCGATACCGGAAATCATGCAGATGTTCTCCTTCTTGTGGTCCACCTTGGGGAAGGTGTTCAGCAGGGAGGAAAGAATGGCATGGTCGCCGCAACCGGGGCACCATTTTACCATCTGGTCGCTCGCAAAATCAGCCTTTGTATATTCTCTGTCCGCTTTGGGAACAAAATGTCTCTTTGCCATAATTCTTTTTGATTTTTAAAGTACTACATCTAGCGTAATGATTGATGCGCTAAAAATCTATACTATTCAGCTAAAATTTTATTGAAACATTCCTTTAACTCACTGACCTCGAAGGGCAGGCCCATGACCTTGTTGAACTGGTGCATGGGGCACTCGGGGAACTGGGTACGCAGGTAGCCCAGGAACTGGCCGTTGTTGAGTTCGCAGACAACAATCTTCTTGTACTTGTGAAGGATGTCGCCGGTGTTCTTTGGCAGCGGGCAGATGTAGTTGAAGTGGGTGTAGGCCACCTTCTTGCCTTCTTCGTTCATCTCCTCCACAGCCGAGGTCAGAGCACCTGCCGTGCCACCCCAGCCTACAACTAACAGGTCGGCATCGGGATTGCCCAGCACCTCCTGTTCGGGAATGAAATTGGCCACGCGGTTGACTTTTTCTTGACGGTTATGAACCATTAGTGCATGGTTCTCGGGAGCAACGCTAAGAGGACCATCGGGGGTCTTCTCCAGTCCGCCGACACGATGGCTCAGGCCATCCATGCCGGGCACTGCCCACTGGCGCACAAAGGTCTCCGGGTCACGACGGAAGGGACGGTACTCGGGGTCGTTCGGTGTGGCCATGGGAGGGATAATGCTGGGCAGGTCAGCCACTTTAGGAATGCGGAACAGCTGCGAGCCGTTGCCCAGATAGGCATCGGTCAACAGTATGACGGGAGTCATGTGCTCCAAAGCAATCTTGGCGGCATTATAGGCCCAGTAGAAGCAGTTGGCGCTACTGGAAGCTGCCAACACAACCAGAGGAGCCTCACCGTTGCGGCCATAGAGAGCCTGGTTCAGGTCGCCCTGCTCAGTCTTGGTTGGCAGACCCGTGGAGGGGCCGCCACGCTGCACGTCAATTATGACCAGAGGCAACTCTGTCATGACAGCCAAACCCAGTGCCTCGCTCTTCAGCGACAGACCGGGACCGGAAGTGCTGGTGCAGGCCAATGCACCTGCATAGCTGGCTCCGATGGCGGAGCAGATGCCTGCAATTTCATCCTCGGCCTGAAAAACGCGGGCTCCCAAGCCCTTGTTCTTGGCCAATTCCACCATGATGTCGGTGGCGGGGGTGATGGGATAGCTGCCCAGGAAGAGGCGGTGTCCGCTGCGCTCGGCAGCAGCCAGCAGACCCCATGCGGTGGCCACGTTGCCCGTGATATTGCGGTAGCGGCCTTTGGGCATAGAGGTGCACTTGGAAACCTCAAAAATATGGGAGTGGACCACCTCCAGCTTGTCAGCATACTCATAGCCTTCGCTCAAGACAGCCTTATTCAACTTAATAACATCGGGCTTCTTGGCAAACTTGCGCTCCAGATAGGCAAAGGTGTGGGTGAGCTCTTTGTGGGTCATGTAGAAGATAATGCCCAGCGCGAACATGTTGCGGCACTTGTCGGCAGTCTTCTTGTCGGCACCCTGCTCCTGACCGATGCGGGCGGTGAAGGAGGTAATGGGGGCCTTGATGATGGTGTAGGCGCGCTCCATCTCGTCAGAGAAGGGGTTGTCGGTAATGCCAGCCTTCTGGAGGGCATCGTCGGTGAAGGTATCGATGTCCACAATCACCGTGGCACCCTTCTTGGCCCAATGCAGGTTGGACTTAAAGGAAGCGGGGTTCATGCAGACAAGGATGTCGCATTTGTCGCCCGAACTGTAGATGCGGTTACCGACGTGTACCTGGTAACCGGAGACACCGGAAATGGTGTTGTGCGGGGCGCGTATCTCTGGGGGATAGTCAGGGAATGTGGCGATATCGTTGCCGGTGAGGGCCGAAGCGTCGGAGAACAATGTGCCCGAAAGCTGCATGCCGTCACCAGAATCACCAGCGAAACGGACCACTAAGTCGTCCGCTTTAACTATTTGGTTCTGTGTCATTTTATGTGATTTTATATATACCAATCTTTAATTTATTGAATTTGCAAAGATACAAAAATATATTGACCTAAATGAATTTATTTATCAACATTTAATGCTCCGCCCCGTTTTTTCACTCCAACAAGCTAGAATAAAGCAACAAAAATCCTGTCCAGCTGGAGGATTAAGAAAGTTAGAACGAAGAAATCCATGACTGAACGAGCAACGAAAATTGCCCTAACCACCTCCGTAAACCGCTACAAACAAGATTCCTAACGCTTCAACGCCGCTCAACTAACGGGGCGGGAACGATGGGAATACGATTTGGAAGCGAAGCGGAATTGGCCCTATGACGGAGTTGGGGCTAATGGAAAAAGGTTTGTCATCAGCAGGGCGCGAAGGCTCACGTGCAGCTCAAAACAGCCTTACGAACCGATAGAAACCGACTTTAATAATTTTTCATAGTAAAAAAATAATAATTGCTATTTTTTTTGTACCTTTGCAAAATGATTTGTGCCCAAAGGCAGGACAAATAAAACCTGCCACGGCAAGGTTGATTGTGCTATTTTACAGTCCGATAGCCTCAATCCGCAGCCGCAAGGCACAACAAAAAACTATTTGAAGACAAATTATATAGAAACTAAAAGAATATAGGATATGCGAAAAGTACTACTCCTGGCCGCAGTGCTCCTGGCCCTCCCTGCCATGGGACAAAAAGTGCAGCTGACCCAAAACGGCAAATGCGACGCCGTTTCACAAGTGAATCTCATGAAAGAGAAGCAGTCCAAATCGGCAAAAGAGGAGATACGCCTCATTGCCAAAGTGACCGACCGCTTTGACTCCAAGGCCATGCGGTCGCTGGGCATTGTCACTGGCGCCAAGGCAGGCGACATAGTCACCCTGCGCCTACCCATTGAGAAACTTTCGGCCGTGGAGAATTGCGCCGAAGTGCTCCAATACACGGTCTCCGAACCCATCTTCCCCACCATGAACCGCACCCGCTACGACACCCGTACCGACAGTGTCCAGCAAGGGCTGGGGCTGCCACAAGCCTACACGGGCGAAGGGGTCATCATTGGCATCACCGACTGGGGCTTTGACTATAAGCACCCCAACTTCAACAATAACGGAACCGACAACCGCCGCCTGCTGCAGGCCTGGGACCAGTTCAAACTGAGCGGCCCCGCCCCTGAAGGCTTCGACTATGGCACGGTGTTCACCAACCGTCACGACCTGCTGGCTGCCTGCGGCGACACTGCCGGACTCTACGGCTATGCCACCCACGGAACCCATGTGGCCGGCATTGCGGCCGGTCGCGGCATCGACGGCAACTACACCGGCCAAGCTCCTTATGCCAACCTGCTCTTTGCCTCTTTCTATCTAGATCTGGCCTCGTGGATGGATGCCGTGCAGTGGATGAAGAACGTGGCCCAGCAAGAGGGGAAACGACTGGTGGTGAACAACAGCTGGGGCATGTACACCCTGGGGCCCATCGACGGCACCTCGCTGGCCAGCCAGGCCATCAACAACTGGAGTGACAGCGGCATCGTGTTCGTGGTCAGCGCCGGCAACTGTGGCAACGACAAATTCCACGTCTCCAAGACCTTTGTGAGCGGCAGCACCGACACCCTGCGCACCCGCGCCACATACTACAACTATAATGAAAACGGCCAGAACATCACCATCTGGGGCGAGCCGGGCAAGTCGTTCAAAATGAGCTTTGCCATGGTGAGCAGCACCGACTCGGTCTGTTTCCGCTGGGTGAACACGGCCGACGGGGCTTTCTATCTCGACAGCGCGTTGACCAACAACGCGGACAACCTCGGCTTTAGAATTACGGTAGAGCCAGCCAATATCTACAACAACCGACCCCACATCCTGCTCAATGTGGACAAGGACAGCCGCTACAGCATAGACATTGCCATCACCGCCGAGGACGGCACGGTCCACGCCTGGAACCTAGCCAGCCTGGACAACGGTGCGGGCAATATGGGGGCTGAGTTCACTCGGGGCAATTCTCTGAACTATACCGCGGGCGACGACCTCTATGGTGTGGGCGAACCGGCCTGCGCCGACAAGTGCATTGCCGTGGCTGCCCACAGCGCCGACGCTCCAAATATTCTGGGCATGAAGGCCAGCTTTTCCAGCCAAGGCCCAATCATCGACGGTCGCCACAAGCCCGAGATTTCAGCCCCTGGGGTGAACGTGGGCTCCTCCATCAGCTCATACACCACCGAACAGTATACTGAAGTGATGTCATACACCTATGCCACCCGCAAGTATGTCTGGGCCAGAATGTCGGGCACCTCCATGTCGGCCCCCGCCGTCACGGGCATTGTGGCCCTGATGCTTCAGGCCGACTCCACCCTTACGGTGGATGAAATCAAGGACTACCTCTGCCGCACCGCACGCAACGACAAATGGACCGGCCCCCTGCACGAGCGCGACAGCATCAGCAACAGCTGGGGCTGGGGCAAGGTGGATGCATTGGCAGCCATCAACGAGGTGCTTGCACACGTGGACATCAACCAGGCCGACATTACATGGTTTGAGAAATCGCTCCAGCTCTATCCCAACCCCGCCAGCGACCGCGTCACCGTTCTCACCGGACGGCATACACCCGAGACCGTGGTCATATACAACATGAACGGCAGCAGGGTACTTTCGCAGCAAGTGACGCTCGAAGGCAGCATCGACATTTCAGCACTGCCCCACGGCGTATATGTAGTTAAATGTGGAGCCCGCACCGCCCGTTTAGTCCATTAACTCACCCACACCACCCGAATAATCTCATCCCACCATGTTGAAGATATTCCGAACCGACATTTTCATGCAGGCCGTCGTCATCTTGATAGTGTCTGTGGTGATGTGGGTCGGTGTCTTTATAAATCCGCAGCCCATACCCATCGACGATGGGGGACCGCTATTCTTTTGGCTCACGGGTCACATGTCGCCCCGGTGGGGAACCATCATCGCATTCCTGCTGGTAATAGTTGAAGGCTTCATCTTCAACGGCATACTCTACCGCCACAAGATGATTTCCCAAAACACGCTGATGCCGATGCTTTTCTACATCATAGCCATGAGCCTGGGGTCCCCCACCCTCACCCCCATTCTGATAGGCAGTTTGTTGCTGATACTGGCCATAGGGCAACTGATGCTGACCACCACCCTGCTTTCGCTCACTCCCGACAAAATCTTTGGTGCCGCCGCTTTGGTTGCTTTGGCCACCCTCTTCTGCCCTTCGATGGCGGTGTTCTTCATCCCCTTGATCATAGATATGTTCACCTACAGCCTTTACGGCTGGCGCGACTGGGCAATGCTGATTTTGGGGCTTTTGGCTCCGATTATTTTGGTGGAGACCATCTATTTTGTCAACGACGAGATTTTCTATCGCAACTACTTGTTGCTTTATAACCTCACCGACTTGCACATCAGTGCCCAAGGCAGCTGGGTCAACTGGACCAGAAGCCTGCTCTTTGCTGTCATTTTCGTCATCGGACTGGGGGCAGCGGCGGTCAACAGCCAAAACAGGAACGTGAATTTCAAAAAGAACATCACCGCCATCCTGATTTTTGCCATCGGAAGCATCCTTTACTCACTCTATTCGACGTTGATTCCCATTCCCACTCAGGCCTATGCCATTCCCTTTGCCTGCAGCACCACATCGATATTCATAGAGCCCAACCGTAGGGAGTTGCTTCCAAACCTGTTTTTCATCTTCATCATCGTGTCCGGTATCATACTTAATTATCTTTAACGCCCATGCTGTTGTCCCAATATACACCTGACCTCATAGAATGTGGCTGCGACGAAGCCGGCCGCGGCTGTCTGGCCGGAGCGGTGTATGCGGCGGCGGTGGTGCTGCCCAAGGACTACCATAATGAGCGGCTGAACGATTCTAAGCAACTCACAGAACGGCAGCGATACCAGCTGCGCGACGAGATAGAGCACGACGCTTTGGCATGGGCCGTGGCTTCTGTTTCGGCACAGGACATCGACAAAACCAATATACTAAGGGCCTCAATGCACGCCATGAACTTGGCCATAGCGAAACTCTCCGTCCGTCCCGAGTTGCTCCTGATAGACGGCAATCGTTTTTACAACGAAGGAATCATTCCCTACTACACAATAGTGAAAGGCGACGGAAAATATCTTGTCATAGCGGCTGCCTCCATTCTGGCAAAAACCTACCGCGACGACTACATGAAGGAACTTCACCAACAATACCCCCAATATGGCTGGGATGGCAACAAGGGCTATCCCACGGCCGCACACTATGCTGCATTGGCACAATATGGCCCCAGCCCCGTTCACCGCATGACTTTCAAACTAACAAAACAAAACCACCAGTGAACCCAGTTGACAGAATAAGAGAACAACGGCGACTAAACACGTTGCAAGAGCTGGTGGCCAGACCCCACCGGAAGCGAATTGTCAACCTGGACAAAATACGCAGCATCGGCATCATCGCCCACAACCTCTCCGAAGAGGACAAGGTGACTCTCGGCCAGTTCACCAATGTCATGGTCAACCGAGGCTCTATGGTGAGAAAGATAGAACTGCCAGCCGTTTCGGATAACCTGATAGACAAGCTGGGGTTTCCCAAAACAGACTTCACCCAGCTCTTCACCACCTATCAGTACGACTTGCTCATCGACACCACACCTGCCGACGACATCTTTGGACTTTACGTCACCCTCACCACTTCGTGCAATCTGCGCGTGGGATATATAGACACTACGACCCCGAGCAACAAACTGGCCATTGAAACCTATGACTTCATCATTCGAGGCAATGGTCCCTGTGAACTCACTCATTATTTAACCGAGATACTTAACTACCTTACGCAAATCAGAAAATAATAAAGAATAATATACATGAAAAATCCGTTTATTGGTACCGGTGTTGCTTTGATAACACCATTTAGGAAACAAGAGACAATCGATTTCAGCAAACTTGAACCCCTCATTAACAACATAATCAACAATGGGGTAGACTACATTGTTGCACTTGGCACCACCAGCGAAGCAGCCACTATGACCGAGACCGAACGGCGCGCCCTGCAAGACTTCATCATCGAGACCGTGGGCGGAAGGGTGCCCATCATGCTAGGACTGGGTGGCAACAATACGTTGGCCGTGCGCGATGCCATTGCCAACACTAATTTTGATGGCGTGAGCGGCATTCTTTCCGTTGCCCCCTACTACAACAAGCCCAACCAACGCGGTTTGGCCCAACACTTCAAACAAATTGCCGAGTCATCGCCCGTTCCTGTGGTCATTTATAATGTCCCCGGCCGTACAGGAGTCAACATACAAGCCGAGACCACACTTCAGTTGGCAGCCGAGTGTCCCAACATCATTGGCATCAAAGAGGCTTCGGGCAACATCTCACAGGTGATGCAAATCCTGCGCAACAAACCAGAGAAGTTCATGGTCATTTCCGGTGACGACTCTCTCACCTACCCCATGATTACCATGGGAGCCTCCGGTGTCATATCAGTGTTGGCCAACGCCCTGCCAAAGGAAATGTCCAACATGGTCAAGTACGCCCTCAAAGGCGACGTGAAGAAAGCATTGCCTCTCCATTTCCGCATGCTGCCCCTGATGAATGCCATTTTTGACGAGGGAAACCCCACGGGAATCAAAGCCCTGATGGAAATCCAAGGCATGATAGGCAACACCCTACGCATGCCTTTGGTGAAATCCAGCAAACAACTATACAATAAGTTATCAGCCCTCTATGACGAATTTAACGCATAAGGCCCAAGAGGTTTTTGCCAACGACCGCTACGCCACAGACATTACGGGAATCTCCATTGACCTTGTCGAGCCCAGGAAGGCTCTTTGCAGCCTTGTCATACGGGAAGAGCATCGCAATGCCATGGGAGCCGTGATGGGAGGCGTGATATTCACGTTGGCCGACTTAGCCTTTGCTGCTGCTGCCAATGCGGAGCTGCTGGCAGAAGAAAAGCCGTTGGCCTGGGTATCATTAGGAAGCGAAATACATTATCTCGCCCAACCCAGAGGCGAACGTCTCCTGGCCGAGACCTCATGCATCAAACAGGGCCGCTCGACATGCGTATACACTATCCACATTTATGACGAACTCAACTCACCCATTGCCATAGTTACCACAACAGGCATGAAAACCAACAAAGATATATGACTATCGACCAGATAAGACAACCCGTCGCCAACGAATTCAACCTCTTTCTTGAGGAATATCGCTGCCGCACTCAGAGCCATGTGGAATTGCTTGAGCAGGTGGTTGAATACCTCAGTCATTTTCCGGGTAAACAGCTCAGGCCCTTGCTGGTCCTTCTCTCTGCACAGGCCTGCCAGCATCTTTCTTCGCTGCATGTGAAACTGGCCACGGCAGTAGAGCTTCTTCACAATGCCTCCCTTATGCACGACGATGTGGTGGACGAGTCGAACTCTCGACGCAACCATGAGTCCATCCGTCACCGTTGGGGCAACCAGGTGGCTGTGCTTTGCGGTGACTATTTCCTTGCACAGGTGATGACCCTCATCCAAGAGGTGGAAAGTCCCAAGGTCTCTTCCGCACTCAGCCAAACAGTTGCCACCATGTGCCAAGGTGAACTCATGCAGCTGTCCGCCATTCACAAGAAAGTGAAAGCCAGTTCATACATTGACATCATCGGCAGCAAGACCGCCTCGCTGCTGGCCACATGCTGCCAGTTTGGAGCATTGTCGCCAAAGGATTCACAAGAAAGTCCATTCAGTCAAAATCTTTACGACTTTGGCTATCACTACGGCATCGTGTTCCAAATCCGAGACGACATCAACGACTTTAACCAAGACCACGATGTGGCACTGCCAGAAGATATATCACCATCCCAACTCATAGAGGAACACACCCTTCTGGCCCAAAAAGCACTGCAGCCCCTTCCCAACAGTCCCGCCAAGCAAACCCTGCTGGACATGCTGCTTCCGTCGGCACCTCAACCCGTATGCTGACCCTACAATAGAATTATGATACAATAAATTTAAAAGAAATAATACATAATAAAAACTATTAAACATTAATAACATGAAAAAAATCGTTCTTTCACTGGTTTTCATGGCCTTTGCCACCTTTGCCATGGCGCAAAATGCAACCCTGCCTCAGAACATCACCCTCAAGGCACTTGACGGCACCTCTGTGCAGACATCCGCCATTCAGAATGACGGCAAACCAATGATTATCAGTTTCTGGGCCACATGGTGCAAACCTTGCAACCGTGAACTCAACACCATCAAGGAAGTCTATGAAGAATGGCAGGAAGAAACCGGTGTAAAACTAGTGGCCATCTCTATCGACGATGCCCGCAGTGCCAACCGCGTAAAGCCCCATGTGGATGGAAACGGCTGGGAATACGAAGTCTATCTTGACCAAAACCAAGACTTTAAACGTGCCATGAATGTAGTCAATGTGCCGCATACTTTTGTCGTCAACGGCAAGGGCGAAATCATTTGGCAGCACACCTCTTTTGTCGAAGGCAGCGAAGAAGAACTGCTGGAAGTGGTGAAGAAAGCCGCAGCCGAAACAGCCGAGTAAACACAACACAAAACCCTATCATCAATGAAGATTAATCGCAAACGACTGCCTCTGCTGGCCCTGCTGCTTGCTGTTTCTTTTGTGGGCAATGCCCAGGGCATTCTGGGAGGCCACGTTACAGGCAATATCCAACTCGACGGCCAAATTTCACATGCCGACTCTGTTATCGGTGCTGCCGACGTTCCTGAAAAACTGCTTATGAATGCCCGCGCGGACATTCTTTACACCAACGGCAATTTCAGTGCCGGCCTCCGTTTCGAAGCCTACCAGAACCCCATGCTGGGCTTCAACTCCAAGTATCAAGGCCAAGGCATAGCCAACTACTTTGCCGCTTATAATGGCGACAAACTCAGTGTCACCGTGGGTAATTTCTATGAGCAATTCGGCAGCGGCATGATTCTGCGCGCCTATGAAGACCGCTACCTTGGAGTCGATAACTCATTGCTGGGTCTGAATGTTGCCCTACGCCCATTCGAAGGGGTCACGGTGAAAGCCCTTGCAGGCAAACAACGCTACTACTGGGAGTATGGCAACGGCATAGTGCGTGGCATCGATGGTGAAGTCAACTTCAACAGTGTCATCAAGGCCATGGCCGACAGCAAATTCCGTCTGACCATGGGGGCCGGATTTGTCAGCAAGTACGAACCCGACCAAACCATCTCCTTCTCCGGCAATCCCGCCTACCGGCTTAGCCTGCCGCTGAATGTGGGAGCCGGTGCGGTCCGTGCCGACATCAACTACGGCAACTGGTCGCTTCAGGCAGAATATGCCCACAAAGGTCAGGACCCCAGTGTCATGAATGACTTCATCTATCGTGAAGGAGAAGCCCTGATGCTCAACGCAACCTATTCTCAAAAAGGGTTCAGCGCCAATGTCCAAGCCAAGCGGGTGGACAACATGAGTTTCAAATCGGTTCGCACTGAGAGTGGCGAAATGCTATATATCAACTACATTCCCGCCATCACCAAGCAGCACACATACGCCTTCCTCAGCATGTACCCCTATGCCACACAGACCACTGGCGAGATGGGGCTGCAGGCCGACGTGATGTATAAGATTAAGAAAGAAACCCTGCTGGGCGGCAAATATGGAACCGACATCCACCTCAACGGAGCCATCATCACCGGCATCGACACCAACCGCATAGGTGGCAACGGCACCCTTGGCTACACCTCTGAGTGGTTCAAGACGGGCGACCTCTACTACGCCGATGCCTCTCTCGAAGTGGCCAAAAAGCTCAACTCCAAACTGAAACTAACCTGCACATACGGCTACCAGATATTCAACCCCATTGTGGAAGGCCACGAAGGTCAGCTGCACCACAACCACATCCTAGTGGGCGACCTCACATGGAAAATCAACAAGAAGAACGTCCTCCGCTTCGAGGCCGAATGGATGGCAAGCGACAGCAAGTATGACCCCAATGTCGACGACAAACGTTGCGGCAACTGGATTATGGGATTGGTTGAATACAATTTCACCAGTGCATGGTTTGTCTCTGTCAGCGACCAGTATGCCTATCGCGACGGCGTAGGCAACTATTACAACGTCAGCGTGGGCTACAACCACGGTGCCACCCGTCTACAGCTGGGCTATGGCAAACAGCGCGAAGGCCTGCTCTGCATTGGTGGAGTCTGCCGCCAAGTGCCTGCCAGCAACGGACTCACCTTCAGCCTCACCACATCCTTCTAACCCCCTTCAATAAATGAAAATAATGAAAACAACAAAGATATTATCAATCTTCTTTGCCGGCCTTCTCCTGTTTGCATCCTGTGACAAAATAGAGGCCGATGCCAACGGCAACTACATTGTCTTTAGCGGCAACACCGGCACCTGGTACGACAGCGACATAGAACTCCCCGCCACCCAACGGGCAATCGTAGAGAAATACACAGGAGTGCGTTGCACTAACTGTCCCGATGCCGACGTAGTCATCAACACCGCCCTTGGCAAATATGGCGAAACCCTTTTGGCCATAGGAGTCCACTCTGGGCGCTTCGGCGAACCATTGAATGGCGAGCAAGACCTCCGCACTGAAGAGGGCACCGCGTGGTTCGAGTTTTTTGGCATAACCGCACAGCCCTCCGCCATAGTCAACCGCACACATAGCGGTTCCTCATGGGATCTCTTCACCCCCACCGCTGGGTTCGACGACCGCATCGATGCCATCGTCAACCGCTCCGCCCAAGTGGCTGTGCAGGTACTATCGCGCCACAACGCAGGCAACAACTATACCGCCGACATCTACCTTGACTATAAGGACGACCTCACTGTTCCTCAGACACTCACGCTGTTGGTTATCGAAGACAGCATCTTCACCACCCAACGTGGCCAAGGCGAAGAATTTGACAATTACGCACAAAACCATGTCCTTCGCCAGGTAGTCACCAACGAATGGGGCATGGACATTGATGCCAGCGGTACAAAAGGCACCCGTCGGTTTGTGTCCCTCTCCTTCGACCTCCGCGAGGACTGCCTGCCCGAACACTGTCATCTAGTTGCATTTGTCTCCAACAAGGAAACCCGCCAAATCATCAACTCCGCTGAGTGCGAACTGAAATAGTCCCAGATGAACAAACGCATCTTGGGGCTGGCTCTACCCAACATAATAACCAATATCACCGTGCCCTTATTGGGCATGGTGGATATGGCTATTGTGGGCCACCTCAGCACCGCCCATCTGGGAGCCATCGCCATCGGCACACAGATTTTCAACCTAATCTACTGGAACTTTGGTTTCCTACGCATGGGAACGAGTGGCTTCACTGCCCAAGCCTATGGGGCGCAGGACCTGCGCGAAGCCGTCCGCATCTTCGTTAGGGCCTTCTCCTTAGCCCTAATCATTGCCCTAGTTCTACTGCTACTTCAATGGCCCATAGCCCGCCTGTCCGAAATCATTTTCCGTGTCGATAAAGAGCCGCACATACTCCAACTGGCCTTGGCCTATTTCTTTGTAAGGATATGGGCCGCGCCGGCCACCCTTGGTCTCTATGCCGTCAAGGGGTGGTTCATTGGCATGCAAAACTCTCGGCTGCCCATGTGGATTGCCATTTTCCTCAATACGGTCAACATTCTGTGCAGCCTGCTCTTCGTTCTAGTGTTCCATTGGGGCATTCGAGGCGTAGCCCTCGGAACCGTCATAGCCCAATACAGCGGCCTTGCAGTCGGTCTCTTCTTCATGGTGCGCAAATATGGCCACCTCTTCAGGCAATACGCCCAAGAGCCCAACCCCTCGCCCAGAAAAAGAGCAAACCGCCTCCTCAATGACTCGCTGCAATGGAAGGAGATGCGCCGTTTCTTCAAAGTCAACGGCGACATATTCCTTCGCACAGTCTGCTTGGCCACGGTCTTCACCTTCGTCACTGCCGCCAGTGGCCGCATCAGTCCCGAGGTGCTGGCCATCGATGCCCTGCTTATGCAGTTCTTCACCCTCTTCAGCTATATGATGGATGGGTTTGCCTATGCGGGAGAATCACTGGTGGGCCGATACATTGGAGCCAAGGACCCCAAATCCCTCCGTCTCTCCGTGCGGCTGCTCCTATGCTGGGGACTGGGCCTGACGGTCCTCTTCACAATCCTATATGCCGCCTGCGGCGATGAGTTCCTGCACCTCTTCAGCGACAAGCCCGAGGTAGTCGATGGAGCCAAAGACTACATGTTTTGGACACTTGCCATCCCCGTCTGCGGCTTTGCTGCCTTCCTCTTCGACGGCATATTTGTCGGAGCCACAGCCACCCGCACTATGCGCAACTGCATGTTTGTGGCTTCGGCCTCCTTCTTTGCCATATATTATCTGGGCAAACACTTTTTACTCAACCCTGCAGCTCCCGACTCTTATGTCTGGAACAACATATTGTGGACAGCCTTTATGGTCTATCTTGCCCTCCGTGGCATCCTACAGGCCCTCACACTCAAAAAATCAGTATATAAACTAGCATACTAATTTATTAACCCCAATTATTAATGAAACATATCTATCAAATTTGTATTCTTCTGGTCACACTCCTTTGCGCCAATAGTGCCTCAGCCGTATATGTTGAAAAGATGCCAGTCAATCAGATTCAACCCAATGGCGACACAGTCCACTTCTTTGTCACCGGCGACGAATTCTATCATCGTTACCACGATGCCGAAAACTACACCATAGTGCAGAACCGGGCTGGCTATTGGGTATATGCCACGGCCAGCAAAGACGGCCAAATCGTCCCTACCGACCACTTGGTCAACTCTGTCAATCCTGCCCAAGTGGGCCTCGTACCCGGCATCAGCATCACCCAGCAGGAATACCAGAAACTGCGCCACCAGTGGGACATTCCCGAGCAATATCAGTCCTCGCTGCCCAAAACCAGTGGGCGCAACCACGGCGACTTCTGCAATCTGGTCATCTTCATCCGTTTTGCCGACGACACAGTCTACACCCGCCCACTCTCAGATATCGACCGCATGTTCAGCGACTCCTCGCGAACCAACTCTACGTCAGTCTACAACTATTTCAAGCGCGCCTCCTACAACAAGATTTTCATCCGCACCTACTACGCACCCACCCCCGACGGCAACCAGATCCTCTCCTACAAATCCGAACATCCCAGAGCCTACTACATGCCCTACAACGAGAACAACCCCATCGGCTACACCAGCAACAACCGCTCCCAGCGCGAGTTTGACCTGCTGGTCAGTGCCGTCAACTGGATAAACGACTCTTCCCCCATCCCCACCTCCTACAATCTCGACTGCGACAACGACGGCAATATCGACAATGTCAACTTTGTAGTCAAAGGCTCCTACACTGGTTGGAGTGACCTTCTGTGGCCTCACAAGTGGAACCTCTATGGTCATGATGTGTTCATCAACGGCAAGCGGGTCAATACCTTCAACTTTGCCCTTGAAGGGGCTGGCGACGACTACTTTGGCACCAGCACCTTCTGTCACGAAATGTTCCATTCACTCGGTGCCCCCGACCTCTACCACTACAACTCCAACGACGGCACCGGCACACCCGTGGGCATTTGGGACCTCATGGCCACCAACTCCAAGCCCCCACAGCACTCCCTGGCATGGCTCAAATACAAGTACGGCAACTGGCTCGACAGCATTCCCCTAATCACCACTCCCGGTGTCTACACCCTCCACTCCAACGCCGACAGCGTTCCCGGCACCATGGCCCTACGGTTCCCCAGTGCCGACCCCGACCAGTTTTATGTGGTTGAATATCGCGACAACACCGAAACCTTCGAGACCACCCTGCCCGGCAAAGGTCTAGTCATCTACCGTGTTGACACCCGCTTCGATGGCAACGCGGGCTACGATGGCGCCACCCATTTCAACGAAGTGTGGGTCTTCCGCGCCGGAGCCACCTCCGACAATGAGAACGGTTCACTGTCCGAATCCTATTTCACCCCTGCACGCAACCGCACAGAGTTCTCCCCCTCCACCAACCCCTTTCCCTATCTCTCCGAAGGCACCCGCGACATGTCCTTCGCCATCACCAATATCTCCACCCCGGGCAACACCTGCCGCTTCCGCTACACCAACCGCACCACCCCGGCCGACCTAAAAGTCCAACGCATCACCTCCTCCAGTGCCACCCTCTCGTGGAAAGGCAACGGCAACGCCTACCGCCTAAGCTACCGCCCTGCAGGCAGCGGCGAACCCTACCGCCAAATGTTGGTTGGCACACCCCACAAAACAATCCTGGGACTGGAGCCCAACACCATTTATGAATGGACAGTGCGCTCACTCTACGATTTCGTCGACTCCAATAATTATGCCGACAGCAGCCAAATGGCCTCTGCCCAAACCTTCCACACCGAGCTCTGCAACAATCCCCACACCGACACCATCGGCTGGTATACCATCGAACAAAGTCCCTGCATCCCATTCCAATACAACCAGAAATACAACTGCTTCCAATCCATCTACACCGCCGACGAACTCCACGGCGAAAAAAACATCAGCACCCTCAGCCTGCACTATTCCACCAACTATGCCCTAAACAAAGACAACTGCACCATTTACCTAGGCAACACCACGCTCACCTCCTTCAACGACAGCATCCGTTCCGTACCCTTCGAGCAACTCACCCAAGTATACACCGGCCAATTGCACTTCGCCCAAGGCTGGAATGAAATAGTGCTCGACAACACCTTCCACTACAATGGCACAGACAACCTAGTGCTTGTCATCGACGACAACTCAACCGAACCCAGTCGCCTCAACAACAAATTCTACACCCACTCCACCGACAAAAGAATGACCTCCGTCTATTACAGCGGAAGCGCCAACCCCGACCCAGCACAAGACAGCATCGTCGGCAGCAACAGTTGCTACTTCTACCGCCTAAACGCCAAATTCACAGGCTGCCCCAACAACAGCTCCTACGTCTACGCCTGCATCATCTCCGACAATAACGACCTAGGCACCGTGACCGGCGAAGGTCTCTACGACCAGAACGAGACCATCACCATCCAAGCCTTCCCCCGCAGAGACTGCATCTTTGTCCGCTGGAACGACGACAACACGCAGAACCCCCGCCAACTCCAACTCACCTCCGACACCCTTCTCGTGGCCTACTTCCACTCCCACCTCGCCATCGACAATGACCAACCCGGAGGCTTCGTGGTCATGACCAAGCAGCAGAGCATCACCGTCAGCGGAGCCGAACAAGAGGCAATGGCCGTCTACGACGTAATGGGCCGACTGGTGGCCCGGGCCGATGCCCACCACGCCAACCCCGTCACCTTCCAACTGCCCGCCCCGGGGGTCTACCTCCTCCGCGTGGGCGACAACAAGCCCGTAAAACTGCTAGTCAGCGGCCGGTAACAGCAATGCTCCTCACAAAAAAGAGCCCTACCTCTAACCATTGAGAAGCCAAACCGTTCGGCAAGAGGCAATTTGAACCCACAATAAAATGACGTCTCAGAAGACTTTCACCAAGCCATACTCTGAGACGTTATTTTATTGTCTCACGACCACTTCCCACACGCTTCCCAATCGCACTCCGCCCACATCCACCCCGACTACAGAGCGAGTCGGTAAGGTAATGCTTGGGGCATGTCAAGCATTTTGAAACAAACTCTGGGTAAGCTTCCCCACGCCCAAACAATCCATACTCCAAAGTATGCAAAGTAGTGTTCGACATCACTGCTCAACGACAAAGTGTCCATAAAAAATTGATTATCTCAAAAAAAAGTGTATATTTGTAAAAATATTTTTGCCCGAAAATAAAATACAAATAATTATAAATAAAATATTTACATAATGAAAACCACTCCGTATACCGACCTCCACATTTCACTTGGAGCCAAGATGGCCGAATTTGCAGGCTACAACATGCCCATCCAATACACCGGCCTCGTTGAAGAACACAACAATGTCCGCAACAACGTGGGCGTTTTCGATGTCAGCCACATGGGCGAATTCCGCGCCAAAGGCCCCATCGCCAAACACTTTATGCAGTACGTCACCACCAACAACATCGAGGACCTCTACGACGGCAAAGTCCAGTACACCTGCCTTCCCAACGGTCAGGGTGGCGTAGTGGACGACATGCTGGTCTACCGTGTCCACGACGACGAGTACTTCATGGTGCCCAATGC
>DFDY01000061.1 GCA_002368955.1 Bacteroidales bacterium UBA3816 | reverse complement strand
CCTAAGGTGATGGACTTTCAGGATGCCCTGTCCATGAATACCGAGCGCCGCTTGGACCACGCTCACTTCCTCTGGCACTATATCCTCCATTTCGAATTCAAGATGCTGCGCTCCACGGAGTACAATTCTTTCAAGATCTTTGATGCCCTGACAATCATCTCCGATGCCGACAGCGATGCCATCCCTCACACCCGCAACGGCGACATCTACATAACGCCCAACGGAGTGGATTTCGACTTTTTCAAACCTATAGAATGCCCCAAGCAGTACGATGTGGTGTTCTGCGGCAATATGCACTACGAACCTAATGTCAGAGCTGCCCGCTATCTGGCTTCGGTGGTGATGCCCCTGGTATGGAAGCAGATGCCCGAGGCCCGCTTGCTGCTGGCCGGTGCCGACCCCAAGAAACAGGTGAGGGAGTTGGCCAACGACCGCGTGGTGGTGTCGGGTTTTGTAGACGATATCCGCCAGAGCTACGCCTCTGCCAAAATACTGGCAGCCCCTATGCTGACCGGCTCCGGGTTGCAGAACAAGCTGCTGGAGGCTATGTCCATGCGCATCCCTTGTGTGACTACCTCCATCGCCAACGACTCCCTCCATGCCCAGGCAGGCAAAGAAGTGCTGATAGGCGACACCGCTGAAAGTTTCGCCGACCATATTGTTTCACTGCTCAAAGACGACCAGCTCCGCAGCTCTTTGGCGCAGAATGGCCACGATTTCGTCCTCCAGAACTTCAGCTGGGAGAAGGCTGGCCTGAAGCTGGAAGAGGTGCTCAAGAGCGTGGCTAAAAAGTAATCGATCATTCAACCTTTCATCCATGGCTTGGAAACCCAACAATCACGGCAAGTGGAAGAAACCCATTGGCGAATGGGAGGCCGAAGGGCTCCCCAAAAAACGCCCTACTCCGCAGGAACGCAACACCTTCAGCACCGACATACAACCCGAGAAAGCCATCCTGGTGAGTGTGTGCGCCGGCAATACCACGATGGAACGCACCGAGGAATACCTCAATGAACTTGCTTTCCTATTAGAAACCGCTGGCGGTGTGACTTTGAAAAAGGTGGTGCAGAAACTGGAACGCCCCGACCCTCGCACCTATGTGGGCAGCGGCAAACTGGAGGAAATCAAGGAATACAAGAATGCCCTAGACGTCGACTTTCTAGTTTTCGACGACGAGCTGAGCCCCGCCCAACTGCGCAATCTTGAGCGCGAATTGGGTTGCCGCATTCTGGACCGCACCACCCTCATCCTCGACATCTTTGCCAAACGGGCCCGCACCAGTATCGCCAAAACCCAAGTGGAACTGGCACAGCTACAATACATGCTGCCCCGACTCACCCGCATGTGGACCCACCTTGAACGCCAACGTGGCGGCATCGGCATGCGCGGCCCCGGTGAGACTCAGATTGAGACTGACCGCCGACTCATCACCGAGAAAATTGCCCTCCTCAAAGAAAAGTTACGCGACATTGACAAGCAAAAAGTCCAGCAACGCAAGAATCGCGAAAGCCTTGTGCGTGTGGCTCTTGTAGGCTATACCAATGTGGGCAAATCCACCCTTATGAACCTCCTGAGCAAGAGCGATGTCTTTGCCGAAAACAAACTCTTTGCCACCCTCGACACCACCGTGCGCAAAGTGGTGCTGGGCAACCTGCCCTTCTTGTTGACCGACACCGTCGGTTTCATCCGCAAGCTGCCCCACGGACTGGTCGAATCCTTCAAGTCCACCCTCGACGAAGTCGGCGAAGCCGATCTGCTCATGCACGTTGTTGACATTTCCCATCCCGACTACGAGGAACAAATCAATGCCGTCAACCGCACCCTAGAGCAAATCGGGGCCTCTAATAAGCCTACCATTCTTGTCTTCAACAAGATAGATGCCTATACCTACATTGAGAAAGAGGAAGACGACCTCACTCCGATGACCAAAGCCAACTGGACGTTGGAAATGCTCCAAAACTCATGGATGTCCAAAATGCAGGAACCCGACACCCAGGCCCAGCACATCATCTTCATTAGTGCTACCAACAAGGATAACATCGATGCCCTCCGCGACCTCATGTACCAAGAGGTGAAGAAAATCCACGCCGTTCGCTACCCTTACAACAACTTCCTTTACTGAAACATTCATGGCTTAGAATCTTCCGCCTCCGAGGTCTTTGTCTGGGGGGGGGAACGTTCCCCACTTTTTTAACCCAAATCGGTCGTTAGGATTTGTGTCAGATTAGTATTTGTTTCGAGCAGATTGGCCACATTGTTGTCGCAAGCGTAGCGGGCTGCGTCAAGACAGGGATGTGGCCAATCTACCGAAAGAATTGCTGATATGGCATAAATAGAGTTTGAAATGAGGACATTATGAACAAGTATCGGTCTAATGACCAATTGGGGTTTAAGATAGTAAGGGGTTGCCTATCCGGCAACCCCTTTTTCGTTTACAAGTAACACGTCTGTCATGTTCCGTTGGGGCGGAAGGACCGCGCCGAGGGTCATTTGATGACCAGTTTGCCGGTGTGGGTGCCTTGGGGCGAGGTGAGGGTGACATAGTAGGTGCCGGCGGCATACTGCCTGAGGTCTAGGCTTGTCTGTCGGCGGTGCACCTCCTGGGTCAGCAGTATGCGCCCGCTCATGTCGGTCAGGGTCAGCGTAGTGCCCTGCCCCATAAGCTGTGGGTCCTTCATCTCCACCGTCACGCTGCCGTGGGCGGGGTTGGGTGTGAGGGAGAACCAAGTGTTTGCTGTCTCGGCCTCGTCTATGCCAATGCGCCATTGGCTGAACTGGGCGGTGAAGGCGGTGTCCTGAGTCACCACCACCCTGCGGGGGTTGGAGTAGTTGTTGTCGGTCCAGTAGGAGAAGCGGTAGCCCACCTCCGCCGTGGCGGTGAGCACGGCCGTGTCGCCGTCGTGATAGGTGCCGCTGCCCGACACGGTGCCGCGGTCGGCGAAGTTGGGCACGGCTGACAGGCTGAAGGTATCCTTTTCGACAAAATAGGCCGTGTAGTTGGTGTCGCCAGTGCAATTAAACGTGCGGGGGTTGATGGTGTCGCCGTCCTGCCAGTGTGAGAACCTGTAGGGATAGGCCGGGACGGCGGTGAGGACCACGGTCTCGCCCTCGAAATAGATGCCGCCGCCCCTCACGATGCCGTGCTGTACGGGTTCTGCCTTGGCCTTCACCCGATGGATAGGCAGGTCGGTGAAGGTGGCCGTGAAAGTGGTGTCCTGCGAGAGGAATATTCTGCGGGGATTGTTGGTGTCGCCGTCGTTCCAACGCAGGAAACTGTAGCCCCGATGGGGGTCGGCATAGATGGTCTGGTATACATCCTTGGGCACCTTGCCGTTGGGGTGCGCCAGCCCCATGGTGCTGTCCGCCGTCAGCGTGTGCACATTGGCAAAGTCTATCATGGGCAGTATGGTGCAATATATTGAGGTACCAATAAAATTATCCTTTCTCCAACCAGGGTATGTAGGCATTCCCGTAATAGCAGTATCATTAATTTCCCAGCGATGTTGGACGTATGGGCCACAAAGAGAACTGCTAGATCCTCCGATATATATATAATTTGTTGGTATATGTTCATACGCTAGGCCACCGTTGATATACTGAGGGCCGTTATTATTGAGTGACCCACCCACAAGGTAGGTGCCTGAATCCACATAGATGGGCGTGTCCAAATAAACTTGGAAGAAACCAACATGCCTAAAGCCGAAACGTGCCGTGTCATAGTTATATGGGAATTTATAAATCTTTGGCGCGGCTGTGTCCCATCGGCTGGAATCAATATAGGTGACATCGGTACCTGTCGGAACTGGTTCACCCGACCACAAATGTACATACTCAGCCACTCGGGGTTTGCCCAAAGTGTACAAAGTTTGATAAAAACTCGGGTTGGTTGCCCTTATGTCAGACATCACGCCATAACCCTTTATCAAGGCTGGATAGTCAAGATGCACCGGGTAGGCAATGTTTACTCCCTTTTCCAAGCATTCATTCCCAAATACAATTTGGCTTCCAGAGGTATCATAAAATAAGTTGCATGTATCAAACCATCTGTCGTAATAGAAACCGTTGAGCCTTCCGTTTGGCCCTGTAATGGTATCGTATGTCTGCGCCTTAGCCGTGGTCAGAATTGCGGTTAAAGCAATGACTAATAATATGATTTTCTGTTTCATGATACGGTATTTTCTGTTACTAGAATACTCTATTGATAGTTAATTTGGTTAATCTGGATAATCAAGACATTCCACGGTAGGAGTAACCAGTGTGGCTTTAGCTTTGGTGATGATACTCCAATATTTATTTGAGGATTGATTTTTAACATATACTGTTGTTGTATTAGTTATGTCTGGATTCTCGCACTGCTTTGTGTAACCACCCTGAGACGGACTGTAGCATAAAGCATTGTCTGTAGCATCATCATAAAATTGATGTATGGCTCTGGTTGATGGATTAGTGCCAACTGTCCAAAGGCATTTGCCAGATGATACATCAATGTCGGATATTCCAGAAAAATAGGTGAAAAAAGCAGGTTCATAAGCAGATGGGTTACATGAGAATAGCCGGATAAGTCCTTTATATATTGTATGTGTTGGTTCGTTTATTAAAAATGCTATTTTGTTTATATCAGAGAGATATTTGATTCCTCTTAGTGCTTTATATGGCACTGCAGGATAACTTGTTCTATATGAGTTGTAAATGGTGATATATGAATTCGGATAACTAGTAACACATTTTACTTCGAACAGGGAAATATATGGGTAGTAATTGTTAGTGTCGTCCGATTCATAACCAATACTTTCATATGCTATTGTAGTTAGGTCTGAATAATACTCATCCAACAAATAAATATTGGCATTGTTTCTGTGCCATGTTTCGGGACAATCCTCGGTATTTACGGTAATCAACCTCTCTAATTGATTAAAATCGTCATTGTCGAAAACATCTTGATAGGGGGCAAGCCTAAGGCTAAATGAGTAGTGTTCGTCATTGAATCTTGAAGAAATGACGAGTGATTTCCCCACGAGAGCTAAATCGGTGAATGTTTCTTCAGGTTGGTTAAAAGAAACCACATGACAATCTGTTGATGAACCATTAGCTTTTGCAGAGACAAAACAGGGCTTGGTTGGAACACTATAATATTTCCCAATTAGTCCTATAATAGTGTCAGACTCTGGTATAGATGTATAAACAACTAGCTTGGTTAATTCTTTTGTCTCAGGAACCAATTTGAATCTGCAATAAATATTTCTAAGAGATGAGAATGGTCCATCAATCATGTTGAGTTTCAGAAAAGCGAAATAACCAGATTCTTTAATAACAATTGACGAGCGCATTCCGTCTGGTTCCACAGGTGGTAAATCTGGACCTGGCGGATCATTCGTAAGATAAGGAACGTATGCCTTTCCACAAATATAACAATTGTTCCCAACAATCTTCATGTCACTAACCGTATATTTCACTTCTCCAAGTACTGTAGTTACAACAGGTACATATTTATATGAATAAACAGAGGAATCAGAGAGTCCTTTCTTTGTGAAAAGGAAAACTTGTCTTTCTGTATCATCCTCTTTGTAGTTCAGTAGTGAAGAATTAGGTGCTTTATATACTTCCAATAAAACATCGGAACTAGTACATTCTGGATAGACTAAATGGTAAGAGGTGTACTGCCCGTATACAAAATCAGGCACGAATAGTGTCAAAAGACAGAATAGGATAAGTTTTGTCGTTTTCATAATTATTAGTATTAGTTGTACATATTATTGAATATCACGATTTAAGAATCTCTTGGTACAGTTGTAATTCATTCGTAATTGACGTTGCAAATATACACTTAATTCCGCAAACGCGGTGTTAATAAAATGAGCAACAGATTGTTGAAAACTTTTAGGCAACCTGTCGCCTGTTTCCATAATTTTGTGTACCTTTGTATTGCATTAATAATACCCAATTATGGGTGCAAAGATACAAATAAAAAACGATTCAGTGCACAATTTCGGCGGATTTTTTTTCTGCATCGACCATTTCCGCAAGTCTGGACTTGCCAAAGTTATCGATAACACATTGGGTGTCAGGAGTAATCTGGCGAGATACAGCTATTCGTAAATTTTCGAGTCCATGATGGCAATATACCTGACCGGTGGGTCTAGGATAGAGGATGCTAAGAGACTTTCGGCCCAGTTCTCCGAAAAATCGCAGGGATACAGGCTGTGCAGCCCCGACACGATACTGAAAACGCTGTCGGACAAGACTGAGGAAGACACTTTCGTGGAATCCGGAGAGGGAAACCTCTACAAATTCAGCATCAATGCAGGCCTCAGTGGGCTCCTCTTGGACGGGATGCTGGAATGCGGGCAGATAGATGTGGCGGCGAAGCACACGTTCGACTACGACAACCAGTTCATCCCCACTGAGAAGTACGATTCCAAGTACTCGTACAAGAAGGCCTTCGGGTACTTCTCCGGCATCGCCCAGGTGGACGGGCTTCCGTTCTACATCGAGGGGCGCGACGGCAACGCCAACGTCAAGCTTGGGCAGGCCGACACGCTGCGACGCGCCTTCGAGGCGGCGGAGTCGAGGGGCGTGCGCTTCGGCAGGGGCCGGATGGATTGCGGTTCATACGCCAGGGAGGTTGTCGACATCACCAGCCGCCACTGCGACCTCTTCTACATCAGGGCCATGATGTGCGACTCTCTGCGCGGGCGCATCCACGCCATACCTGACAGCGAGTGGGCCGAGGCGGAAATCAACTCCCACAAGTGCAGCCTGGCCAGCATCCCCTTCGAGGCCTTCTTCCCTGAGCGAGGCTACTGCCTCGTCGTGCAGCGCACGACCTGTGAGGACGGACAGGCCGACCTGCTTGACGGCATTCACGTCTACCGCTGCATACTGACCAACGACACGCTCTCCGGCGAAAGGGAGATAGTGGAATTCTACAACCAAAGGGCTTCCACAGAACGTTGCTTCGACTGTATGACGGGTGACTTCGGCTGGGGCTGCCTGCCCTGCTCCGAGATGAAGGCCAACACCGTCTTCATGATTCTCACCGCCTTCGTTCACAACTTCTACCGCCACTTCCTCGGCCTGGTGGCAGGCACGGCCTTCGGCCTTGAAACGACATCCAGGGTCAAGCGCTTTGTCTTCTCCTTTATCTCCGTCCCCTTCAAGTGGGTCAACTGCGGCAGCAGAAGGATGCTCCGCCTCTACACGCCCAACCACGCCTACATGAAGCTACAAGTTTAGGCCTGACCTCTTACTGGGAAACTCCTCGTCCCCGCATGGGGAGGGGGAAGGTGTGCGTTTTTTTCACACAATCATAGGCATCAAGCCAGAAATTTTGACTTTGCCTTGGCTTAATGCCTTATGAAATTATTCCAACATAATTGTTAAACTTTTCTGCGGATTTTAGGATTAACATATTAACAATGAAAATTTAACATATTTCCACCAATTATACATTTATTCATGGATAACAGGAGGCAATTTGTGAAGAATGAGACATCTGCTGTTTTATGATAAGTAGCTCATGTATAGTTATCTATATGCTATAGATTCGCTCTCGGCTCGTCCACTGAGTGGAGGGGTTTCGGCTAGATAACGTTTTGGTTTTGGGAGGGTAATGGTTTTGGCCTAAACAATAAAGAAATCTAGGAGTTGCATAATGAAAAAGAATGCTGAATTCTGTGAGGTTGTGGCCCTCGCATAGAATTCAGCATTCGGTTTTAATTGGTGGGTTGTTAGTCTACCTTGATGGGTTGGATGTGCTGGTGGAGGAAGGTGTTGAGGTTTTCGATGGGGATGCGCAGCTGCTGCATGGTGTCGCGGTCGCGGACGGTGACGCTGTTGTCGGTGAGGGTGTCGTTATCGACGGTGATGCAGTAGGGGGTGCCGATGGCGTCCTGACGGCGGTAGCGGCGGCCGATGGCGTCTTTCTCGTCGTATTGCAGCATGTAGTCGTACTTGAGGCTGTCCATTATCTCGCGGGCCTTCTCGGGCAGGCCGTCTTTCTTGACCAGGGGCAGGACGGCGGCTTTGTAGGGGGCCAGGACGGCGGGAAGGCTCAGCACGGTGCGAACGGTGCCATCGGACAGGGTCTCGTCGCGGAGGGCGTGGCTGAAGATGGCCAGGAAGGTGCGATCCACGCCGATGGAGGTTTCGATGACGTAAGGGATGTAGCTCTCATTGAGCTCGCTGTCGAAATACTGTAGTTTCTTGCCGCTGAACTCGCTGTGGCGGCTGAGGTCGAAGTTGGTGCGGCTGTGGATGCCTTCCAGTTCTTTGAAGCCGAAGGGGAATTCGAATTCGATGTCGGTGGCGGCATTGGCGTAGTGGGCCAGTTTCTCGTGGTCGTGGTAGCGGTATTTCTCGGCGGGGATGCCCAGGGCAAGGTGCCAGCGCAGGCGCTCTTCTTTCCAATGTTTGAACCACTCCAGCTCGGTGCCGGGGCGGACGAAGAACTGCATCTCCATCTGC
>DFDY01000010.1:404-12244 GCA_002368955.1 Bacteroidales bacterium UBA3816 | reverse complement strand
AAGGCCGCACCAAGATTGCCGCCCGTTTCAACGAAGCTATCCGCAAGGGCGAGATTTCTGCGCCCATCGTGCTGGGCCGCGACCACCACGATGTCAGCGGCACCGACAGCCCCTTCCGCGAGACCAGCAATATCTACGACGGCTCCAACCGCTGCGCCGACATGGCCGTTCAGAACGTTATTGGCGACAGTTTCCGCGGTGCCACCTGGGTTAGCATCCACAATGGTGGCGGCGTAGGCTGGGGCGAAGTGATCAATGGCGGCTTCGGCATGGTCCTCGATGGCTCTGCTGACTGCGACCGCCGTTTGCGCCTGATGCTCTACTGGGATGTCAACAACGGCATCAGCCGCCGCAGCTGGGCTCGCAACGAGGGAGCCATGTTTGCCATCCAACGTGCCATGGACAGCAACCCCGACCTCAAAGTCACTATGCCTAACTTGGTCGATGACAAGATTCTCGAAGGACTCTTTTAAATAAAGTATAATGTACAGTGTACAGTGAGGCGGTAGCCATCACTATACACTGTACATTACTCTATTTCAATTCCCAGTTCTCCATTCTCCATTCCGAGTTCTGAATGGGATGACAACCTTCTCCATTCTCCATTCCCAATTCTCAAATCTCAATTCCCAATTCTCAATTCTCAAATCTCAATTCTCAAATCTCCATTCCCAATTCTCAATTCTCAATTCTCCAAGTTCCCATGTCTACCCACCCAAGATGGCTCATACTGAGTGCCTCCACCTTGTCAGCCATAGTCGTACTGTTTGCGGGCTACTGCCTCTGGCATTATTCCACCCCTATCCCCAATAGGCCAGAACAAGTTCAAAAGATAGTTCTCAGCCCCATGACCCCCGTCAAGAATCAGGGGCGCACACAGTACTGCTGGGCCTACTCCATGCTGGCCGCCATCGAAACCGAGCACTTTCGGCAGGGAGACAGCCTCGACCTCCCTATACAGCCAGTGGTCGAAGCCCAAGCCGTCGAGACCGAAATGCCCCCCTCTGGCCGTGCCATGGGGCAGACACTGCTGAATTTCATCGAGCGGCACGGCATCTACCGAGAACTGTGCAACCCCAAAGACTTCCTGCCACTCTGCACCACCAAACGTGAGCCATATAATCAGTGGATAGTCCCCGACCTGCCCGACAACTGGGAGCACAACCGTTTTCTCAACCTTCATCCAGACACCCTTCTTTCCCTAGCTCTCCTAGCGGTGAACCAGGGCAGAGGAGTTTGCTGGGAAGGCGACATCAGCGAACGCGGATACTCATTCACTCAGGGCATTGCCGTCACCACCCTCCCGCCGCTCCTGCTCTATGTCAAGTCACTCCTACGCCCGCCCACCGACGACCACTGCATGGCCATCGTCGGCCTTGTCCAGGGCGACGACGGCACCCGCTACTTCGTCATGAAAAACTCCTGGGGCACCCACAACCCCTATGGAGGCCTCATGCTCATGTCCTTCGACTACTTTCGCTGGAACACCGTGGCCCTCTACCTCCCGAATACAATGTACGATAATACTGTACAGTGAACAATGTACAATGAACAGGGGTGGCTTCCGTAATTGTGCGCTAGTCTGCCATCTAAATTTCGTGGAAACGGGATGCAATTGTGATATTGAGAAAATAGTGAGTGGGTTAACTTCTGGGACTTGATTTGTGACTATTTTGTGGACTAATAATCTCTTGTTGAATTTACACCTCAGTGTTTGTGCCAGCTGATGTACTAAAGCGGGTAGTCGTCCGTTATCTAGAATATGGAGCAGAACTTTGTTTTTCGAAGCTGCGGTTTGAGGCAGTTGGGCGATATTTTGGACATGGAACACGAGGCGATTGTAAACCTTTCGCGGCCTGACTTGTTGAGGCGTAACAGTGTGGAGATGTGGAGGTCTTGCCTGCGGCCACCTCATCTGTGCCAGGGGGCATGGGTGGGGGAGGATTTAACGGCCCTTGCGGTGCTATATGTGCCACAGGAGGGCGGCGAAGAGGATTTGTCGGCTCTGTTGCACCATCACGTGGCTTTGCCTTCAGCGAATTACAAGATTTGTATTGTGCGACCCGAGTGGAGGGGCCATCATTTGCAGGTGCTGCTGGGCAGGTGTCTCGAAGTGGAGGCGCGGCGCAGGGGCATCAGGGTGCTCTGTTCCACAGCCTCGCCCCATAATGAGGCCAGCATCAGGAGTTTGTTGCAATTAGGCTATGAATACGACCGCACGCTCAGCAAATACGGTTTCGAGCGCAATCTGTATTTTAAGGTGCTAGATAAGGGTTCTGAATTTGTAATAAAGTAAAAGGTAAAAACTAAAGGGGTGGGCGGCAACCACTCAGATGGGAATTGGGAATGGAGAATTGGGAATGGAGAATTGGGAATTGGGAATTGGGAATTGGGAATTGAGAGGGCGGGAGCCGCCATTACTATTAGCTAATCACTTAATTGGGGGTTGAGAACCGGAGATTGAGTTTGCAAGTGGTTTGCAAAAAATGATAATTGTGGCGTGGAAAGCCATAAACTCATCTTTTTTTACTATCTTTGCAACATCCATTGAGGAGGCTATTTGGGTGAGGGTGGTTACACAATGTGCATTGTATGAAGCATTTGACGGCTAAGATAAGTATTCTGATAGCATGTGCGATTATCATGCTGCATGCTGTTGTGCCCCATCACCACCACGATTGCGAGGAGGGAGCAGGCTTGGTCTTTGAGACCGAGTTATGCTGCCATTGCGATAGTGACTGCAGCCATCACGATTGCGACCATCGTCATTCTCATCATCCTTTTGACATTTGTTTGTTGCAAGAGTTGCTGTCGCACCTAGTGTTTTCCACTAGTGACGACCACTTTTCGATGGCCAGTCTAATGAAGGCCGTGGCCAGTAACTATTGGTTTCCGGCGCTGGCGGCATTCTTTCCCACGCCCCAAGTTCCTATTTTACCCGAAATCAAAGTACATCAGCCCATCAGGGCGGTACTACTTGTTCCGGCGCCCTTGTTGGGTGTCGCTTCTTTGAGGGCTCCACCGTTCCTGTCATTCTGAATGTAAGGTAGTATCTGCTACTGCCCTTTTCTGTACTCTGTTCCTCGAACACTGTGCATTTACTATTCACATAATACTTTATTGAAAATGAAAAAAATAGCCTTTTTGTTAAGCATGGCGGTCATTTTGGGCATGGCCCCTGCCTGCCACCATGCTCATGAAGAACACGAACACGAGCATCATCATGATGCTGAGCAATATACCGCATATAACTCCGATTTTGAACTCTTTGCTGAAGCAGAGCCTTTTTTAGTAGGACAGGAGTCGAAAGTTGCGGCCCACCTTACTTATCTCTCCAATTTCAAACCGCTGGATTCTGTCCGAGTGAAAATCAGTCTCGTCGTGGACGGAGAGGCCGTCAGCCAGCTGATTGAGCAGCCCTCACAGCCGGGTATCTATAAATGTACGGTCAAGCCCACCAAAGCCGGCTGCGGACAGCTGAAGGTTGAAATTATGCAGCCTGCAGGGACCTCTGTGCTGACTCACCCCCACGTGCATGTCTATGCCTCTCATGAGGCGATGCACGAACATGGTCACGAGCATGGTCACGAACATGGTCACGAACACGGCCATGGCGCGGCCAACGCAGTTGCCTTCACCAAGGAGCAGAGTTGGAAGATAGACTTCGCCACCGACACTCTGAGAATGCAGCCTTTTGGCACGGTCATCAAGACCGCGGGGCAGGTGCTGCCATCGCAGGGCGACGAGCGCGAAGCCGTTGCCACGGCCTCGGGCGTTGTGGTCTTTAACAATGGCAGTCTGGTGCCGGGTGCCGCAGTGAAGGCCGGCCAGCAACTCTTTACCATCGAGAGCAGCGGCATGGCCGATGACAACATGAGCGTGCGCCTACAGGAGGTCACGGCAAGTTATTCTGCTGCCAAGGCCGAATACGAGCGCAAGCTGCAGCTGGCAGAAGACAAGATAGTCTCCCAGTCGGAACTCGGGCGTGCCAAGGCTGCCTATGAAACGGCCAAGGCTGCCTACGACAACTTGCAGCGAAATTTCTCGCAGAAGGGTGCCGTGGTGCGCGCACCGATTAGCGGCTATGTGCAGCGGATTAATGTCGGCAACGGCAGCTTTGTGGAGGCGGGTCAGTCGGTGATCACGGTGTCGCAAAATCGCGACCTCTTCATTCAAGCCGAGGTGCAGCCCCGCTACTATAGCCAGTTGAGTACCATCGGTGATGTCAACATCATCATTCCTGGCGACGACCATGTCTATACCCTTGCCGAGCTGAACGGCAGTGTGGTTTCCTACGGCAAGTCCACCGACAAGGACTGTCCTTTAGTGCCGGTTACTTTCCGTGTGCGCAATCAGGCCGGGCTGCTCAGCGGCAGCTTCGTCACCCTTTATATCACCACCCGCTCAGACCAGCAGGCTTTGGCCATTCCCAATGAGGGTATCGTGGAGGAGATGGGCAACTACTTTGTGTTTGTGCAGCTGAATCCTGAGTCGTTTGAGAAACGGTTGGTCAGGCTGGGTTCTACCGATGGCCGCTTCACCGAGATTCTCTCCGGTGTGAAGGCTGGCGAGCGCGTCGTCACCCGTGGGGCTTCCATGGTACGCCTGGCACAAAACGGTGCCGCCCTCGACCCCCATGCAGGCCATGTTCATTAATTGCTAAATCCTTCATGATATGAATAAGTCACTCATTTCGTGTATATCAATTTGTTTTTGTGTTCTTCTTTGCTCCTTGACGGCCATCGGGCAGCCCCATTACGCCCAGGTACTGAGGGATTTAGAAGCCAAGAATCCCACCCTCTTAGCCGCAGCAAAAAGGGCCGAGGCCCAGAAGGCGACCGCCCATGTGGGACTGCTGCTTGACGACCCAAGTGTTGAGGCAGCCTACTACTGGGGCGACCCGTCGGAAAATGGGGTCCGTTGGGATCTCAGGGTGTCTCAGACGTTTGAAATGCCGTCCGTGATGGTGCGCCGTGCCCGCCTGCGTGATTTGCAGGAGAATGCGGCAGGGCTCGACTATCAGGCCCTTCGAGTTGCCACCATGTTGGAGACCCAGCAACTCTGTGCCGACATCATCTACTATTGGAATGTGGCCTATATATATGAACGCCGCTGTACTGCCGCCATCAGACTTGCCCAACTTTATAGTCGCCGTTTTGCGGCAGGCGATTGTTCCATCTTGGAGTACAATCGTGCCCAGATGAATATGGCCGACATCCAGAATAAGGCTGCGCATGCCATTATGGAGGCCGACCATGTGATGGAGGATTTGCGCCAGTTGATGGGTGACGAAAATTACAACTTCACCCAGATGGAATATGATTCGGTGATGGGCGGACTACTTTTCGAAGATTGGTATGAGCAGTTGGAGATGCGCAATCCGGAACTTCAGCAACTCAACAATCAGCTGGCCATCAGCCAGCAGAAGGAGCAGCTCAGTCGTGCCAGTTGGCTGCCCAAGGTGGATGTAGGGTATGCTGCTGAGAATGTGGTTGGCAGCACTTGGCGTGGTGCCACAGTGGGGTTAAAACTCCCCTTGTGGAGCCAGCAAAGGGCAGTCCGTGCCGCCAAATTGCAGACCGCTGCTTCCCAAGACGCCCTTGCGGCCAAACGCTTTGAACGTTTCAACAAACTCCGCTGCGTGTTTCATCGTCACGAGGCTTTGATTCTCAATCTCAACAATCTCAAGGCAGCCTACCGACAGAGCAACAGCCTTGAGCTGCTGGACAAAGCCTTGGAGGCAGGTGAAATCAACCTGGAGCAATATCTCCAACAAGTCAATTATTATTACGAGATCGAAATGGAAATATGGAACACTGCCCACCAGTTGGAGCAGTTCCACTTACTCCTCTATTCGGTTGAATTATAATTCCAAATCCGATAAGAAGATGCTCAATAAAATAATAAGATTCAGTTTAGACCACAAACTCTTCATCCTTGTGGCCGCCATCCTGTTGGTGGTGGCCGGATTGTGGTCGGCCAACCGTACCGACATTGATGTCTTCCCCGACCTGACAGCACCGCAGGTGGTGGTCATGACCGATGCCCACGGTATGGCTTCTGAAGAGGTTGAACGTCTGGTCACCTTCCCCATTGAGACGGCTGTCAACGGGGCCACCAATGTGCGTCGCGTCCGCTCCACCTCCATGGCGGGTGCCAGCTTTGTCTTTGTTGAGTTTGACTGGGGCATGGATGTCTTCCGTGCCCGCCAGATAGTCAGCGAAAAGATGGCCACTCTTGCCGAACAGCTTCCCGAAGGCATCACCCCAGTCTTGGCCCCCCAAAGCAGTGTGATGGGCGAGATATTCTTTGTGGGCCTTCAGATAGACGATTCTGCCCAAGTGGCCCAACCCACCTCGCAACAAGACTTGCGCACCCTGGCCGAATGGGTGGTCAAACCGGCCATCCTCGGCACCGGAGGTGTCTCGCAGGTCACCATCATCGGTGGTGAATATAAGCAGTACCAGATATTGGCCGACCCCATTCGCATGCAGGCCTACGGTGTCAGCATGGCCGACATAGAGGCCTTGGGCAACAGCATCAGTGCCAACTCCACCGGAGGTGTCATTCGGGAATACGGCAACGAGTATGCCCTCCGCGGCATGGGGCGTTCCAGCGATGTTGACGAACTGGGAGCCTCTTTCGTCACCATGCATCAGGGCCATCCCGTCCGTCTCAGCGACATAGCCGAAGTGCGGGTGGGCAATGCGCCTAAGATGGGTTATGCTTCATGCAATGCCAAGCCTGCCGTCATTCTCTCCATCTCCAAACAACCCAATATCAACACGCTCCGTGTCACCGAGAAAATCGAGGCCAATCTGCAGAATATCGCCAAGACCCTTCCAGCCGATGTGAAGATGAATACCCACATCTTCCGTCAGGCCGACTTTATTGAGTCCTCGGTGGGCAATGTGGGCAAGGCCTTGCTGGAAGGTGCCGTGTTTGTGATCATTGTGCTGTTCCTTTTCTTGGGCAGCTTCCGCACAACGCTGATATCTATCATTTCTATTCCCCTGTCCCTTCTGGCCACGGTGTTGTGCCTCTACCTATTGGGTTACGAAATCAACACCATGACCCTCGGTGGCATGTGCATAGCCATCGGCTCCCTGGTGGACGATGCCATCATCGACGTTGAAAATGTCTACAAACGGCTTCGACAAAACCACCAGCTGCCCTCCGAGCAGCGCGACTCGGCCTACAATGTGGTCTTCCACGGCTCGTCTGAGATACGCAGTTCCATCATCCATGCGACTTTCATTGTGATGATTACATTCGTGCCGCTCTTCTTCTTGAATGGACTGGAAGGACGTATGCTCAAACCACTCGGCATCGCCTACCTCATATCCCTCTTCATGTCCCTCTTGGTTGCCATGACCGTCACACCCCTCCTGTGCAAACTACTCCTCTCCGACGAAGCCTATCTGAACCGTCGCCAAAAGGACAGCTGGCTGGCCACTTGGCTCTCTAAAGGTTACCGCCGCATGCTGCAATGGACGTTCGGCCATCGCCGTCCGGTTGTTGCCTCCACCGTGGCCCTGCTTTTGGTCGCCATCGGTCTTATGTTCACCATGGGGCGCGATTTCCTCCCGCCTTTCAACGAGGGTTCGCTCACCATCGCGGCGGTTGCCAAACCCGGCATTTCTCTTGAAGAGAGCAACAAACTGGGCAATCTGCTGGAGCAGGAACTCCTTGCCATTTCCGAGGTGACCTCCACTTCGCGTCGCACAGGCCGTGGTGAGCTGGACGAACATTCCCAGGCCACCAACGGGGCCGAGATTGATGTCAATTTCCGTCTCGCGGACCGCAGCAAAGAAGAGGTTATGGCCGATGTGCGCACTCGCATGGCCTCCATTCCGGGGGTCGTCACCAGTGTGGGACAGCCCTTGGGCCACCGTATCGACCACATGGTTAGCGGCACCCAGGCCACCATCGCCATCAAGATTTTCGGCACCGACCTAAGCCAGCTCTTTATGCTGGGCAACCAAATCAAGGGAGCCGTGTCAGACATAGAAGGGCTGGTGGACGTGAATGTGGAGCAGCAGACCGAAACGCCCCAACTGCAAGTGAGGGCCAACCGCCACATGCTGGCACAATACGGCATCACCATGGAACAGTTCAACCGCTTTGTGGCCACGGCTTTCAATGGCGAAAAGATTGGCGACGTGTATGAGGGCCAGCGCAGTTTCGACCTCGTACTCAAGCAGCGTTTTGCCAACGACACTCTCACCATCGAGGACGTCAAAGATGCCCTTATAGACACCTACGACGGCGGCAAAGTCCCTCTGGGTGTGGTGGCCGACGTGGTTTCGGTGGGTGGTCCCAACACCATTTCACGTGAGAATGTGCAGCGCAAGCTAGTCGTTTCTGCCAATGTGAGCGAGCGAGACGCTATCGGTGTGGTGGAGGATATACAGAGGACCATCGACAGCGAAATACAGCTGCCCGAGGGCTACCGCATAGAGTATGGTGGACAGTTTGAGAGTGCCAAGAGTGCTACCCGCACACTCATTCTGGTGTTCATTGTGGCACTGATGGTCATATATCTGTTGCTCTATACCGAGTTCAAGAGTCTCAGCCTCTCACTCATCGTTCTGCTCAACCTCCCCTTGGCACTTATCGGTGGAGTGTTGGCCATCAAACTGGGCTCCAACACCCTCAGCACCCCTGCCCTCATTGGCTTCATCACCCTCTTTGGCATTGCTACCCGCAACGGCATTCTGCTAGTGTCGCGCTACCAAACGCTTTTCAACCAGCAAACCTCTGCCAGTCCCCGCGACCTCATCATACAGGGTTCTTTGGACCGTTTCAATCCCATCCTCATGACTGCCCTAACGACTGCCCTCTCGTTAGTACCTATGATTTTGGCCGCCGACCATCCCGGCAACGAAATACAGGCCCCCATGGCCGTAGTTGTCTTGGGCGGACTGGTCACCTCCACACTACTGAACATCTTTGTGGTGCCTGTCGTTTTTGAGTGGTACCACAATTGGCAGAACAAGAAAACTTCTAAAACACAACCCCAATGAAACAGACCACCCTTTGCTATCTCGAGCGGGGCAGCCAGTACTTGATGCTCCATCGTGTGAAAAAAGAGAACGATGCCAGCCACGACAAGTGGATTGGCGTGGGCGGCAAGTGCGAGCCAGACGAAAGTCCGGACGAGTGCATGCTCCGCGAGGTAAAGGAGGAAACCGGCCTTGAAGTCCAAAAATGGCGTTATCGCGGCATCGTCACCTTCATCAGCGACGTATGGCCGTGCGAATACATGCATCTCTTCACCGCTTCGCAATGGAGCGGTGAAGAGATTGTTTGTGACGAGGGCGACCTTGAGTGGGTTGACAAGCAACGCCTATTTGACCTTACCCTTTGGGAAGGCGACAAGATATTTCTCCGGCTGCTGATGGATTCCGATCAGCCTTTCTTCTCCCTCAAGCTCGTCTACCACGGCGACGACCTAGTGGCAGCCAAACTTGACGGCCGCCCGTTGGAGTTAGAGGCATAGTCAGTCGTTCTTCTGCCCGTTCCAATCCATTCCCTCCGCCGCCATCAGTGGTCGGTAATCCTCTTGGTCAAAGTGGCTGATAGACTCGTGGGGGACAAATTTGTTCTTCTTGAAGTTCTCTGCCTGTTCAAAAATAGCCTTGAATACTTCATCGCGTGTTGCAGGCGGATATTTGTGTCTGGCAAGGGTGAGGATTATTTGTACTTTCAACAGAGCCTTGATGTCTGCTTTTTTGTCCCAGTCAATATATTTAGTATTGTCGTCTACCACTGCTTTCACATCTTTGGCAATGGCAACGTATTCCTCTTCACTGTATTTTTCGAGGAAGTCTTTTATTTTTATCTGCGGTGTTCGAATCCGCAGCCCACTGCTAAGGCAGTGGAGGCACCGCGGAGGGTGCCTTTCTCCGCTCCGCTATCGAAACCCTCCACTGGAGGCTTTCTTCACCTAAAGGTGGAAAAAAGTGCAGACGGGCTTTTTTTTATTTTGTATTAATTTTTTTTAGTATTTTTGCACTCTAGAATTGTTCAATTATTAACTAATATTATCAGCAATGAAAAGAAAGTCATTATTTTATTTTGTTTTTGCCTGTTGCCTTATGGGTAATTTGCATGCGCAAAACAATATTACCGTGACTTCGGCAGTGGGACAGGATGTGAATGACTTTGTCGACAGTGCGTTGGCAGGCAAAGGAGTTTACATCACCAATGCGAAGTTCAGCAACACCTCAGGTCCTATCCTTTCTGACCAAATTGGTGTTTTTCAGGCCAATGGTTTTACGGGTTTCTCCATGGACTCGGGCATTGTGATGACCACGGGCAACATCGCCGTTGCACCTGGTCCCAACAATCTCACGAGTGCCAGCCAGCCGATTACGGGCTACTACTCTGATGCCGAATTGGCCCCCATAGCCACTTCCTCAATCAACGGGTGTGCCACGCTCGATTTCGACTTTGTCGGCCTCACCGACATGATTTCCTTTATGTATACGTTTGCATCAGAGGAATATCCCGAGTATGTGTGCTCCAACTTCAACGATGTGTTTGCCTTCTATGTGACCGGCCCCGACCCCGAGACTATGGAGGAGCGTACTTGGAATGTGGCCATCATCCCCGGGTCGGTCTCCGACTCCACGCCCGAGGGCATAGCTGTGGCAATCAACACCATCAACCCGGGCGTGCCTGGCACTTCGGGTGGTGGCGGCAGCGGATGCTACTATGAATACACCTCTTACTACAACGACAATACAAGCATTAGCGACGGCGTGCAGTATGACGGCTACACGTCCAAACTTGTGGCCACCACACAGATTGTCCCCTGTGCCCTTTACCATATGCACCTCTCGGTGTGCAACGTGGGCGACAACGCATACGACAGCGGGGTTTTTCTGGAATATGGAAGTTTCAGCAGCCCTTCCACCCAGCTCCATTTCAACCGCGTCGATCGCGACACGGTACGTGTGGGCTGCCCCACACGGGTGCCTTTCGAAATGAGCCAGTCGGCCTATGACGATGGTGTCTGCCACATCACCTATGGCGGCACTGCGGTGTATGGCGTTGATTTCACCTGCACCACCGATTCTGGTGCCGTGATGGAAGGTGACCAGCCTTTCTATATCTCCAAGGAAACCACCCATTATCTGAATGTGGCCGGCATCCCCGGCGCCAATCTGACCCAGCCCAAGTATATCGAACTTTATATAGAGACTTCGGTATGCCCCGCTTTCCCCGACCTGAAGGTCTACGACACTATGCGTCTGGTGTTGGTGAACAATCCCAGCGTGGCTTTGCGCGACACCATAATTGAGTGCAACCATCTTTGCACCGAGGTAGGGGTTGAAGTGGTAGGCGGTGCGGCCCCCTTCACCTTCCAGTGGCTGCCAGCCGAACATCTGGCCGACCCCACGGCCCAATATACCGAGGCTTTCATCACTCAGGATGCTATCTACCATGTGGTGGCCACCGACCGTTATCGTTGTGCATCGGATACCGCCAAAGTAACCATTGATATTCATACCAGTGAGGCAGTCGACGAGGTGGATGCTCCCGAAGTGAAGATATATCCCAATCCGACCGACGGACTGCTCAACATAGCAGCTCAGGATATTATACAAGTGGACATGTACAATGTCAGCGGACAGAAAGTCTACACCGACAGCCGCCACACGCAGCAGTTGCAACTCGACACCCAGTCCTTTGCCCCCGGCACCTATTATCTCCGTGTGGTCACCGCCAATGGCAGTTCCACCCAAACGGTTGTTGTTAGGTGAGGTATGTAACTTATAGGTTTTAATTCAAATCGCTCTAGTACAAAGTATGACTGATTCTTGCTCGTATTT
>DFDY01000010.1:0-315 GCA_002368955.1 Bacteroidales bacterium UBA3816 | reverse complement strand
AGTAGTAGGGGTTTCGCTATCCCCACACTGCGCTCCCGTTGGTCGCGACCCAATATAGGGTTGCTCCCTCTGGTCGCGACACCTTCCTTGTGTGGGGTTTCTGCGAGACGTTGCTAGGTCTCGGCAAAGCAAGCAAGCTTTCTTTGCGCTCAACCTTTCGCAACGTTATTGAGATTCAGCCACTTCGAGGCTGCTGAAAATCAGTCTTTTATCAAACTAGAGCCTTGAATTAAAAACACAATTATCTACATATTAATCATCAAAAAAAACTTTAACTATGAAAAAGACCTTCACTATTGCAATGCTTATGCTCAT
>DFDY01000155.1:6107-15192 GCA_002368955.1 Bacteroidales bacterium UBA3816 | reverse complement strand
TGCCGCCCCACTTAGAATTCAGAATTTAGAACTCAGAATTATAGCGACTCAGAATCTAGAACTCAGAATTGTTTCTATAACGAAAATATGCATGATTGAAAAAAAAAGCGTACCTTTGCAAAATTAATCAAACAAAGGAAATACTAAAGAGAAATGACAACAAGCAAAATCTAAGAGCCATGAAAAAGATAGTTTTAGCCCTGGCACTGATGATGGCGACCCTGAGCGCCACAGCCGACAACATTCTTTACTTCACCTATAACCAAGCCGCACGCACCGTGGCCTACCTGAACAATCAGGACGAGTTGATGATCTACTGCGGCTATGCCGACGAGCTGCCCACCTACTGTCTGGTCAACGAAGTCTGGGCCGAGCAGATAAGTACCTCCTTCTTCGAGGTGTGGCTCTATGGCTACGATGCCTACACCGGCGACGAAATATACATGCCCATCGACCTGGAGTGCATCTACCTACTCACCAACAGCAACATCTACAGTGCCGCCTCCTACCTGCGGTTCAAGACTAGCCATCCCCGTCCCACATTCATGTGGTCCATGCCTCCCTACTACCGTTTCGTCCGTGCCCCACGTCCGGCCGTCTACTACTACACCTACCACTACGACATCCACCGTCCCGGCTGGCACTACAGCCATCACCCGCACATCCACTACCACCCCTACTACCTCCGTCATCCCAACCACCCCGCCCCCATACCGCCCAAGCCCTATATGCCTGGTCGCGAACGTCCGGGCTACACCTTGGACGGCCACGGTGGCTACACCTATACCGACATGCCTCTTGTGGGCAACATCACCACGGCACGCTCCGAAACCCCTATCCGCTATGACCATTCTGGCCGTGAGGGCAGCCGCATCACCAGCACCCGCGGAGAAAACACCGTGACCACCACCAACCGCACCACCGGTGCCCGCAGCACCACAGCAGCCCCCAGTGCCACCTCTACTGGACGCAGTGCCAGCACCAACACTACCGCCGGTCGCAGCAGCAATACCTCAAGTAATGCCACCCGTGGAACCGGAACCACCACAGGAACTTCCTCTCGCGGAACCGGCACCACCACAGGAACTTCCACCCGCGGGACTGGAACCGGCACAGGAACTTCCACTCGCGGAACCGGCACCACATCCGGAACTACCACTCGCGGAACCGGCACCACCACCGGAACTACTACTCGCGGAACTGGCACCACTTCTGGGACTACTACTCGCGGAACCAGAACCACCACAGGAACTTCCACTCGCGAAACCGGCACCACCACCGGAACTTCCACTCGCGGAACTAGTTCTAGCACTAGCACCACTACCCGCGAGAGCAGTGCTACTACGGGAACTCCCACTCGTGGCACTAGTACAACCTCTGGCACTTCCACTCGTGGCACTGGTTCTACCAACGGCACCACCACCCGCGGCACGGGCACTGCCACTGGCACTAGTACACGCGGCAATAGCACTGCCACAGGTAATTCCACCCGCGGCACGGGCACTTCCACTGGCACAACCACCCGCGGAACTGGTACAACCACCGGCACTACTACGCGCAGTAATAGCAGAACTGCCGCTGGTACCACCACCCGCAGCACTAACAATACTGGACGTGGCAGCAGCACCAACACCACCCGCAGCAGTAGCAATAGCGAAGGAACCACTACCCGTGGCACTACAAGTTCAAGCCGCGGCACCAATAATAGCCGCTCCAATTCGTCCAGATGACAACAATAAAGAATAAACAATATGGCACTAAAAGCAAGTGAACTGGTACTGGCTCCCAATGGGAGCCTTTACCATATCAACCTCACGGGTGAAACGCTGGCCGACAACGTCCTGTTGGTTGGCGACCCCGACCGAGTCAACATGTTCAAAGAGATCTTTGAGAGCGTAGAATATGAATCGCAGAACCGCGAGCTGCATGCACTTACTGGCCGCTATCACGGTGTCCGCTTCACCGCCTTGAGCACCGGCATGGGGTGCGACAATATCGACATTGTGGCCACCGAGTTGGATGCCGCGGCCAACATCGACCTTGTCAGCCGCACCCCCCTCCCCGAACATCGCTCGCTCAACCTCGTCCGCATTGGCACCTGTGGCTCCCTCCAGGCCGACGTAGACTGCGGAAGCCTCGTGGCCTCGCGCTATGCCATCGGACTGGACGGCCTGCTCAACTACTACCAGCATGGCGACGAGGGATTTGAACTTGAAATGCAGGCAGCCTTCGTCCGCCACATGCAGTTCTCGCCCCTGCTGGCGACCCCCTACTGTGTGCGAGGCAGCGAAACGCTCTTGGCCAAGATAGCCCAAGGCCTGCACCAAGGCATTACCGTCACCGCACCAGGCTTCTACGGTCCCCAGGGAAGAAACATAAGGCTGGCTCCCAGCATCGCCGACCTGAATGAAAAACTGGCCGCGTTCAGCTGGAACGGGTCAAAGGTGACCAATCTGGAAATGGAAACCTCCGCTATCTTTGGCTTTGCCAATGCCCTTGGCCACCAAGCCATGACCGTATGCCTCATTGTTGCCAACCGTCCAGCAGGCACCTTCCTGAACGACTACCACCAACCCATGAAGGCGGCTATCGGCCGTATCGTCGAGTCACTCAGCAGCCCAGAAAGTGGAGTCAGGCCATAGCTATACCACACAACGGTACGTGGCTGAGATGGATGCCGAAACCTATATCAGCGAGTACCGCCGCACAGACTATTTCATCCAGTTCTGCCAACAGTGCGGCAACTATGGTCGTCGATATGGGTGTCCACCCCTCGACAACGAAACACTGGCCTCGGTCAACAAGTATCGAAAAGTCCGCATCCTGGGGGTGAAAATCATCCCCAATGACAACACCCTGCCCATAGAAGCGGCCAATCAACTGATGCAGCCCGAAATAGAGAAGATGAACCGAGAGCTGCTGGCAACCGAGCAACAGCTAGACGGCATCAGCTTTGGTTTTGTTGGCACCTGCCCTTATTGCGGTGGTGCCCCCTGTGCCAGGGTGGAGGGCAAACCGTGCAGGCATCCCGACAAGGTGCGACCCTCGCTTGAGGCTGTCGGCTTTGACATCAGCAAAACTGCCAAAGAGCTATTAGGCATCGACATCAAGTGGAGCCAGCAAGGGAAGATACCCGAATACCTGACCCTCGTCTGCGGCATCTTCTTTGAAAAGTAAAAGGTAAAAACTAAAAAGTATATGCTGCCGCCGTTTCAATTCTCAATCCTTAATTCTCAATAAAACAACACCATGAAAAGAACATTCTTGCTAACCCTCTTGTTGCTCATAGGCCTGGCAGCAAAGGCACAGGTACAGGCCGACTACATTCCCGAACAGCTGGGGCGTGATGCCCACCACATCATCCAGTCGCTAGGGGCCTTTGTGGGCAACGAGCGGGCCGAAAGCCAAACCTTCGACATCACCTATATGCCTGCAGGGAACGACGTAGACGGCAACATGATAATCAACACCGCCGACTACCGACTTATTCTGAAACTAGACTCGCGCACCGAAACCTGCAATGAACTGCAGATTGACATCCGGTCGCAAGACTTTCTGGACGACTTCTACCGTCTTTTCGCCACCTACAAGACCGAAAACAAGGACGGCTATCGCCTCATGTATTTCGGCAACGACCGCCTACACGTCACCGAAAACCCCTCCCGCTCCACCAAATACCGTTCCTTCACCTTCACACTAGAGTAGCCCCATCCCTTCTAAGCAGACATGGCAGTATGATTGTGTTCGTCGATACTGAGGTGAGCCTGCAAAGTCACAAAGTGACCGACTATGGGGCAGTGCGTGAGGACGGGGCGGTGCTGCACACAGCCGTGGGCAGCGAATTTGAACAATTCGTGAAGGGCTGTCGGGTGCTGTGCGGCCACAACATTCTGAGGCACGACCTGAAGTATCTAGAACACATGCATCTGCAAGAAGGGAGGACAGTCATAGACACACTGCCCCTTTCGCCACTGCTTTTCCCCCAAAAGCCCTACCACCGACTGGTGAAAGACGACAAGTTGCAGAGCGACGAACTCAACAACCCGGCCAACGATGCCTTGAAAGCAAAAGACCTCTTTGGCGACGAGGTGGCCGCCTGGAAGAGCCTCTCTCCTGCCCGACAAGCCATTTATTATCATCTGCTGCATAAGCAAGAAGAGTTTAAGGGGTTTTTCGATTACGTGGCAGCCAGTTTTGCCGGAGCCAACCTGCCACAGCTGATTGAACAGGAATTCCGTGGCAGACTGTGCAGCTCAGCCAATCTGGCCGCCGTGGTGAGGCAATATCCCATTGAGTTGGCCTATGCGCTGGCGGTGATAGGGGTAGACGACTTGGTGTCGATAACGCCGGCATGGGTGATGCGCAATTATCCCAAAGTGGCCAACGTGATGAACTTCCTGCGCAACACGCCTTGCGGTGAGTGCGAATACTGCCGACAGAGGTTAGATGCCACACAGGGGTTGAAAGAAATATTTGGTTTCGACACCTTCCGCACCTTTGACGGGGTGCCCATGCAGCAACAGGCGGTGGAAGCAGCCATCCGCGGCGAGTCGCTGCTCACCATCTTCCCCACCGGCGGCGGCAAGTCGCTGACCTTCCAACTGCCCGCCCTCATGGCTGGCCGCAACAGCCACGGGCTGACGGTTGTAATCTCGCCCCTGCAGTCGCTGATGAAGGACCAAGTGGACAACTTGGCAGAACGTGGCATAGAGCAAGCCGCCACCATCAACGGCCTCCTTGACCCCATCGAACGGGCCATGGCAGTGAATCAGGTGGCCACTGGAACCGCAGACCTACTTTACATCGCTCCCGAGATGTTGCGCTCGGCGACAATCAAAAAGTTGCTCATGAGTAGAAACATCGTGCGCTTTGTCATAGACGAGGCGCACTGTTTTTCGGCCTGGGGCCACGACTTCAGGGTCGACTACCTATACATCGGTGACTTCATCAGGGAGCTGCAGGAAGCAAAGGCACAGAAAATGCCCATTGCCGTATCATGCTTCACCGCAACAGCCAAACAAAAAGTAATCAGCGACATCGTAGAATATTTCCAACAGAAACTGGGCATAATGCTGAAAGTCTTTGCCGCCTCGTCTGAAAGAAAAAACCTCCGCTATTCCGTCATCCATACCGACACACCCAATGACAAGTACAACCAACTGCGCAATCTTATTTTAGGCCACAACTGCCCCTCCATTGTCTATGTCTCTCGCACCCGCATGACCCAGGAGCTCAGCGGGCACCTTCGTTCCGACGGCATCCAGGCCCTACCTTTTAACGGCAAAATGGAGGCAGCAGACAAAGTGCGCAACCAAAATGCCTTCATGAGTGGCGAAGCACAGGTAATTGTGGCCACCTCAGCCTTTGGCATGGGCGTGGACAAAAAAGATGTGGGGCTTGTGGTTCACTACGACATCAGCGAGTCGCTGGAAAACTATGTCCAAGAAGCAGGCCGAGCCGGCCGTGACCCTGAAATGGAAGCCGAATGCTACGTGCTGTTTGGCGACAACGACCTGGACAAGCACTTCATTCTGCTCAATCAAACAAAACTGAGCATCAGCGAAATCCAGCAAGTATGGAAAGCCATCAAAGACCTGACCCCCACGCAGACACAAGTCAGCTGTTCGCCACTCGAAATAGCCCGACAGGCGGGATGGAACGAAGAGACCATTGGCATTGATACAAGGGTCAAGGCAGCTCTGGCTGCATTGGAGGAGGCTGGATTCATCCATCGAGGGAACAATGTGCCGCATGTTTTTGCCACCAGCATCAACGTGAACAGCATGGACGAAGCCCGACAGCGACTCAGACTCTCCCCCCTTTTCGACAACAACAGCCGAGAAGAAGCCGCCCGCATCATACGGTCGCTCATCAGCAGCCGGGCCACCGCAGGCAGCCACGACGGAGAAGCCGAAAGCCGTATCGACTATTTGGCCGACATGCTGGGAATGACCAAGGAAACCGTCATTAGAAATGTCACCCTCATGCGACAAGAAGGCCTGCTGGCCGACTCGCGCGACATGCAGGCCTGGATAGCCAAAAGCACCACCGCAAAAGAACTGGAACAAACACTCAAATTGGAACGGTTGCTGCTGAGGCAGATGGACCAAGAGGTAAACCATTTCAACTATAAAGAACTGAACGAATTGGCCCAGAAGGAAGGTCTTTCCTACAGCAGTGTCAAAAAGATAAAAATGCTCTTCTACTTCCTCTCGCTCAGTGGCTATATACGAAAAGAGGAGCATACGACTTCCGGCAACGTAGTCATTCAACGGCAGACAGAGCAGGCCAATCTTATTGAGCGATTTGAGCAGCGGACCGACATCTGCCGCTTTGTGGTGAACGAGCTCACCCACATAGCCAAAGCCGCCACAAATGCCACCACCGCTCAAAGGACCTCAGTGGACTTTTCCATCAACGGGCTGATGGAGAAATACAACCAAACCAAGCAACAGCTACAGTTCGGACAGGCCGAATCCGTCACCCTCCACGAGTTTGAGGAAGCCATTCTCTACCTCTCAAAAAACTCACTCCTGAAAATAGATGGAGGCTTTCTGGTGATATACAACACCATGCAGCTCAATCGCACGGTTGAGCGCCGCGCCAAATATGGCAAAGAACAGTATCGGCTGCTTGACGAATTCTACAAACAGCGCATACAGCAAATCCACATCGTGGGCGAATATGCCAACATGATGGTGAAAGACTACAACGCTGCGCTGCTCTTTGTCAGCGACTATTTCCAGATGGATTTCCGCAAATTCATCAACAAATACTTCAAAGGCGAGCGTAAAAGCGAAATCAACCAAAACATCACCCCGGCCAAATACCAGCAAATATTCGGCAGCCTCGACAGCCGGCAGCTAGAGATCATCCAAGACAGCCAATCCCAGCATATAGTCGTTGCCGCAGGACCTGGCAGCGGCAAGACCCGCGTGCTAGTCCACAAACTGGCCTCGCTCCTGCTGATGGAAGATGTGAAGCACGAACAACTGCTGATGCTCACCTTCTCGCGTTCGGCTGCCACCGAATTCAAAATGCGACTGATGGAACTCATCGGCAATGCAGCCCATTTTGTCGAAATCAAAACCTTTCATTCCTACAGTTTCGACCTCCTGGGCAAGCAGGGCAATCTGGGCGATGCCAAAGAGGTGGTGCGGCTGGCCGCCGAAATGATTGAGCGGGGCGAGGTAGAGGAACAGAAGATTGCCAAAAGCGTGCTGGTCATAGACGAGGCGCAGGATATGGGCGAAGACGACTACCGCCTGGTGCAGGCCCTGATGGCCCGCAACGAAGAGATGCGCGTGATAGCCGTGGGCGACGACGACCAGAACATCTATGGCTTCCGTGGGTCCGACTCCAAGCACCTTGGGCATCTGATTTCGCAGCACGGCGCCGTCCTGTATGAAATGACCGTCAACTACCGCAGTGCACAGCAGATTGTGGACTTTGCCAACCGCTTCGCCTCCCTCCTACCCTGCCGCATGAAACAATCGCCTTGCACCGCCTTCAGCCAAGAAAAAGGCACTGTGCAATTGCACCAATACAGCCGTTCCTCCTTTCTCCCCGATATGGTCGAGTGGCTGGTGGCCAACTGCCACACCGAGGGCACCACCTGCCTCCTCACCACCACCAACGAAGAAGCCCTTCAGGCAGCCTATCTCTTGGAACTGAAAGGAATACACACACTGTTAATCCAGTCCATCGGCGGATTCAGTTTCCACCATCTGGCCGAAATACGTTTTTTCCTAAAGCAATTGCCTACCGAGTCCGGCATTGTCCTGACCCACGAGCAGTGGAGCCAGGCCAAAAGCAAAACCCTTCAGCACTATGCCACCAGCCGGTGCCTTCCGGCAGTCAAATGCTTCTTCGACAACTATGAGCAAACCCACCGGACCATCTATCTCAGCGACCTGAAAGAATACCTCTTTGAGTCCAACATCGAAGACTTTGTCCCTACCGACCGCCAGACCATCTTCATCTCCACCATCCACAAGGCCAAAGGGCGCGAGTTCGACACGGTCCATCTCGTGGCCCCAACCAAACTCAAGGTAAGAGACCGAGCCGAATCGCTCCGTGCACTCTACGTGGGCATCACCCGGGCAAAAAAGCAGCTCTTCATCCACACCGCCGGCAATCTCTTCAGCCAAATGCTGCCACCGGTGCTGCATACCGTAAAGGACGACACCCGGGTACCCATAAGCATAGCCCTAAGTCATCGCGACGTATATCTCGACTATTTCAAAGACCGCAAAAGTCAAGTGCTGAAACTGCGCAGCGGCGACCCCTTGCGCTATTCCAATGGCTACCTCATCACCCCTGACGGCATCGGCATTGCCGCCCTTTCCACCAGCATGAAAGCCGAAATAGAGAAACTCGAAGCCAAAGGGTACCAAGTAGTTTCCGCCGAAGTCAGTTTCATCGTCGCCTGGCGACCGCAGGGCGAAACACAGGAATATGCCGTATGCCTGGCCACACTGCATCTGGCCCATCGGTGAACACCCTAGGGCAGCGTAACAGGACATACCGTAACTCCCCCTCCGACCCAATACCCGCTCAAATCCTGTTATCTTCGGTCTCATTACAGCCTCGTTTTCTAAGCGGAGATGAACGCTGGCTGATTATTCTACATTGGGAAGAGGCAACCGAGCAAAATGAAGCAATTCCAAACGTCACCTTGGCGCAGAAGGCAGGAGTCAGGGGGCGGTTTTCGGCCACGGTTGACCTTGGATTATGCTCCTTACATGTGGCAATAATACAGTTTTCAGAAAGGAGAATGATTCTATGTCGGATTTTTTTTGTATCTTTGCACTTTTAAATTATATATAGTATACGATGCAAAACATTAGAAATATTGCCATTATAGCACATGTGGACCACGGCAAGACGACGCTTGTGGACCGTATGCTGCACCAGGCAAAGCTTTTTCGTGAGAATCAGGAGACCGGCGACTTAATTTTGGACAACAATGATTTGGAGCGCGAGCGCGGCATCACCATCCTCTCCAAGAATGTGTCGGTCCGCTACAAGGGCTACAAGATTAACATTATCGACACCCCTGGCCACAGCGACTTCGGCGGCGAGG
>DFDY01000155.1:0-6037 GCA_002368955.1 Bacteroidales bacterium UBA3816 | reverse complement strand
CGCGTGCTGAACATGGCCGACGGCGTACTGCTGGTGGTGGATGCCTTTGAGGGGCCCATGCCGCAGACCCGCTTTGTGCTGCAGAAGGCCATCGAACTGGGACTGAAGCCCATCGTGGTCATCAACAAGGTGGACAAGCCAAACTGTGACCCCGAGCTGACCCAGGAGGCTGTGTTCGACCTGATGTTCAATCTGGGGGCCACCAACGACCAGCTGGACTTCCCCACGGCCTACGGCTCGGCCAAGCAGGGCTGGATGGGACCCGACTGGAACAGTCCCACCGAGGACATCAGCTATCTCATGGACCTCATCATAGAGCATATCCCCGCCCCCAAGGTGCCCGAAGGCAACACTCAGATGATGCTTTCGAGCCTCGACTACAGTTCCTACCTTGGCCGCATAGCGGTGGGACGTCTGCACCGCGGCACCCTGCAGGCCGGACAGCCCATCATGTTGGTCAAGCGCGACCAAAGCCGCATCCAGAGCAAAATCAAAGAGCTCTACACCTTTGAAGGCCTCGGTAAGGAGCGCACCAAAAATGTGGTGGAGGCAGGCGAGATTTGCGCCGTGCTGCTGGACTTGGACAAGAATGTGATGTTCGAGATTGGCGACACCATCTGCGACGTGGAGAACCCCGAGCCGCTGCCCCCCATCAAGGTGGACGAGCCTACGATGAGTATGCTCTTCACCATCAACAACTCGCCTTTCTTCGGCAAGGAGGGCAAGTTTGTCACCAGCCGCCACCTGCGCGACCGCCTCTACAAGGAGTTGGAAAAGAATCTGGCCCTGCGCGTGGAGGAGACCAACTCGCCCGACGCACTGCTGGTTTACGGCCGCGGCATTCTGCACCTCTCCATCCTCATCGAAACCATGCGCCGCGAAGGCTACGAGCTGCAAGTGGGCCAGCCGAAGGTCATCATCAAGGAAATTGACGGCCAGAAGTGCGAACCCATAGAGCAACTCACAGTTCTGGTGCCCGAGGAGTTTTCGAGCAAGGTGATTGACGTGGTGACCCGCCGCAAGGGCGAGATAGGCACCGTGGACACCAAGGGCGACCGCGTGCAGCTGGATTTCAAGATTCCCTCGCGAGGCATCATCGGCCTGCGCAACACCCTGCTGACCGCCACCAACGGCGAGGCTATCATTGCCCACCGTTTCCTGGATTTCGAGCCTTGGAAGGGCGACATGGACGACCACAAGATGGGAGCCCTCATAGCCAAAGAGACGGGCGAGGCCACAGCCTACAGCATCAGCAAACTGCAGGACCGCGGACCCTTCTTCATTGAGCCAGGCGACCAGGTGTACAGCGGTGAGGTGATTGGCGAGAGCCTGCGCCCCGGCAACGACATCGTCATCAATGTGGTCACCAGCAAGAACCTAACCAACATGCGCAGCAAGAGTGCCGACGACAAGAGTACCACCACGCCCCCCATCAAGTTCTCACTGGAGGAGGCAATGGAGTATATCCGCGACGACGAATATTTGGAAATCACACCCTCGACCCTCCGCATTCGCAAGATTATACTGGACGAGATTGAGCGCAAACGCGCCCGCATTGCCGCCGGTCGTGAAGTGGAAGAATAGTGCAACTAATAACTACTATCTTATAACTATTAACTAATACAATCACATCATGCCACGCGTTTTCGACACAAACGTACAGTTTATCAAATATAACGTGCTGAAAGAGGTAATCAAGCACGCTTACGCCGATACGTTGGAGGATGTCTATATGGACATACCGAAGACTATCTGCCCCGGCCCCAAACCCCAGCTGCGCTGCTGCATCTACAAGGAGCGTGCCATCATCCAGGAGCGCGTCAAGATGGCCATGGGCGGCGACAAGAACAATCCCAACCCTGTGCAGGTGATTGACATCGCCTGCGACGAATGCCCAGTGGGCGGCATGCTGGTCACCCCGGCCTGCCGCGGCTGTCTGATGCATGCCTGCGCCGATGTGTGCCCCAAGAACGCCATCACCATTGTGGACCACCGCGCCACCATCGACAAGAGCAAGTGCATCGAGTGCGGCAAGTGCACCAAGGCATGCCCCTACGGTGCCATCATTGCGCAGCACCGTCCCTGCATGCAGAGCTGCAAGCCCAAGGCTATCACCATCAACGAGCAGGGCTCAGCCATGATTAACAACGACAAGTGCGTCTCCTGCGGCGCCTGCATTTATAAGTGCCCCTTCGGTGCCATTCAGGACAAGTCGCTCATCCTCGACATCATCAAGATTCTGCGCGAGTCGGAGAACAACACCAAGTATCGTGTCTATGCTGTTGTGGCCCCCGCCATTGTGGGCCAGTGCCGCGACAGCACGTTGCCGCAGGTGGTGACGGCCATCAAGATGCTCGGATTCCACCAAGTGGTCGAAGCCGCCCTCGGTGCCGACATCACCCTCTACAAGGAGGCCAACGAGTGGAAAGAGAAGCGCATCATGACCACCAGCTGCTGCCCCTCGTTCGTGGCATTCATCGAGAAGCGGTACCCAGAACTGGTCAAATACATCTCCTCCTCCCCCTCGCCCATGATTGAGACTGCCCAACTCATCAAACGGTCCGACCCCACTGCCAAGATTGTCTTCATCGGACCCTGCGCCAGCAAGAAGATGGAGTACTTCCTTGAAAAGACCCACGGTGCCATCGACACCGTCATGTCTTTCGAAGAGTTGCAGGCCTTTATCGATGCCCGTGACATCAACCCTGCCGAACTGGAGGACACCCCGCTGAACAATGCCTCCTTCTACGGCCGCATCTTCGCCAAATCGGGCGGCATCACCCAAGGCGTGCAAGAGGTGGCCAAGGACCTAGGCGTGGAAGGTATCAAAACCTGCACCATGAGTGGTCTGGACGAGTGCAACATGGCTTTGGCCAAACTGAAAGCCGACAAGGCCGTGGAGAATTTCTTCGAGGGCATGGCCTGCGAAGGCGGCTGCATCAACGGTCCCCTCAGCATCACCCACAGCCCCCGCAACGTGGTGGACGTGGACAAATACGGCAAGGAAGCCAAAGAGACCAAGATCGACAACAGCGTCAGCCTCTACAAGCTCTCGCTGCAGAACCTTGCCAAGGAGCAATAAGAGAGCCCTATATCATCAATGGAAAAGGGAAGTCGTCGGAGCGGCTTCCCTTCTTTCGTTGGTGGAATATGTGGGTTCAGTATTTCTGCTGTATGGTGCGGGTGCTACCGAGACGTTGTTTCCACTTCTCCTGCTCGGCTTTCTGTTCTATGAGGGCGCGGACGGGGGCAAGGCCCGAGGGGCTGTTCTGCTCGATGGCTTTGAGGACGGCGCCGCCACCGGTGAAGATGTAGTAGTCCTTGCTGTCGAGAGCCATGATGTAGAGGCCGGGAAGCAGGCGTTTGAGTTCCTGCATGGTGTCGCCGCCACCATAGAGCTTGACAGCATGGGGGTTGCGGTCGATGACGGTGTCTAGGGCGATGGTGCCTTCGTTGAAGTGGGGCACCAGCCCCATGACGGCGTTGACAAAGATGGTCTTGGCCGAGAGGAAGACGTTGAGTATCTCGGGCTCATCGTAGCTCTCCGGGGCCACGTCCAGCACATAGTTGAGGGCGGTGCCTTTCTTGAGCTTGCGGATGTCGTGGACGCGGTATTTGCCTTCCACCCGCTCGCCAAACACGTCGCTCTCCACAATAAAGGGCAGCTCCACAATCTTCTTGGGGAACTGCTCGGCAAACTTCACAAACTCGGCGGCCATCTGCACGTCGGCCTCTTCGACCCCCTTGATGCTGATGCCGTATTTGGCGCAAAGGTAGGCATTGTAGATAACTCCGCCCAACACCAGGTGGTCGCTCTTCTGCAGCAGGGCATAGAGGCTGTCAATCTTGGTGTCGAACTTGCTGCCAGCCACCACGGAGACCAGCGGCTGTTTGGCATGGAAGATGCGTTCGAGGTTCTCAATCTCCTTCTGCATCAGGAAACCTGCATAGGAGGGCAGATATTTGGTGATGCCGTAAGTGGAGACGTGAGGCTGCCACGAGCCGAAGGCATCGTTGACGTAGATGTCGGCCAAGCCGGCCAACTGGTTGGCAAAGCGGTCGGCATTTTCGTCCTTGGCCTCTTCGCCTATGAACCAGCGGGTGTTGGGCAGATAGATCATGTCCACCTCGTGGTCGCGCAGGCGGCGGATGGAGTGGTTCACACTGCTTTCGATGCTCAGGTAGCCCTCTTTGCCATGGGCGTAGAACTCGGGCATCTCGATGGAGATATGCAACTTGTTCTCTAAGTAGTCCACGATGGGTTTCACCGAGGTGGAGGCATCCTGGGTGATGGAGCCGTCTTTCTTGTTGCGGGGACGACCCACATGGGTCATGAGGATGATTTTGCCGCCTTTGGCCAAGATATAGAACAGGGTGCCGAAGGTGGCATCGATACGGTATGGGTCATGGATTACGCCGTTCTTGACAACATTGTGGTCCACACGGACCAGCACGACCTTATTCTTCAGGTCGGCCTCTTGGATTAAAGGAAGTGCACTTAGTGGCATAGATTCTTTATTTTAAAATTATATTATTATGTTCCACCAAAGAGTCAATTCTTGCAGAGGACTGGTAATTATGGTAAACCCAAACACACGGTTTGACACAATAAAAAATCAAAAATGACGTTTGCAAAGAAAAACGTATTCCTATGAGTAAAAGAAGTATCCTTGCCTGTGCTTTTATGGCCGCCATAGCCTTTTTGGGCATTGCCTGCAACAGCCAATATCGCAACGCAGCCGAAAATCAAGACAATCTCGACACCTCCTCCCAGAACAGCTTGCTCGACCCAAGCACCCACGCCACAGTGATAGGCATTCGGGACAAGGAAAGCGAGCATCCCATCGACCTTTTCAAAGGCTCTTATGACGACAGCCTCTTGGCAACGCTATTGCCCACAGGCAAAACGCCCTCGGCAATCAATGTCTTTCTGGTCAAGTTTCCTGAGGGAACGAACGTTCTTTTTGATGCCGGACTAGGAGCCGAGGGTTCCCTGCTGACGGGCGGCCAGATCAACCCCAACGAGGTGACCGCCGTCTGCCTTACCCACCTGCACCCTGACCACATAGGAGGACTCTTACGGGATGGGAAGGCGGCCTTCCCCAATGCCACCATATATCTCTCAGAGGCCGAGAAGGCCAGTACCAACCAGTGGGAAACCTCATCGCCCATGAGTGCCCTTTGGCAACAGATTGAGTCAGCCTACCAAGGCCGCATAGTCACTTTCGCCGCCTCTGCCCAGCTGTTCGACGGCCGTGTGCATACTATTCCCGCACCAGGCCACACCCCTGGCCATACCGTCTTTCAAATCGGGGACTTCCTTATTGCAGGCGACATAGTCCACTCGCAAGACCTACAATTGCAATACCCCGATTTCTGCGCCCGATATGACCAAGACCCCGCCCAGGCTGTCGCCACCCGCAAGGAGATTCTTGCGTATGCACAGGACAACCACTTGAGACTGTGCGGAGCCCATTGCTATGAAATGTTTATTTTTTGTAATAGACGTTTTCTCGCTTCGCCATTTTCAAAATAATGTGCGTATTATAAAACACGAATTACCATTAATAATCCATTAATTTAAAAGGCTCTAGTTTGATAAAAGACTGATTTTTAGCAGCCTCGAAGAGGCTGAATCTCAATAACCCCATACTAAGCGACCAACGGGAGCGCAGTGTGGGGATAGCGAAACCCCTACTACTCAGCGTGTCGAAGACACGCCACATTGAGAAATACGAGCAAGAATCAGTCATACTTTGTACTAGAGCGATTTAAAATTAATGGTCAATTAGATGGAAATTATATGTAAAATATTTTGAGCAATTACTTAAGTCGGTAAGCAAAATTAATGTGCATATCTTTTAACACGAATTACCATTAATAATCCAGGTGTGTTCTATTTATTTGTTTCCATTGTCGCGTCCCGTCGGGACGCAGTTTACTGACGTCTGAGTATCACGGCACTGCGCCTTCGGCTTGTACCGTGTTATTAATAGTCTCACCCCTTCTGGGTGATTTATAGAAGTCCCCTCCATTA
>DFDY01000040.1:8248-8945 GCA_002368955.1 Bacteroidales bacterium UBA3816 | reverse complement strand
TGTAAGGATTGATGTGGCGCTTCTTCGAGACGCTGATGATGTAGCAGATGGCGATGATGTTGGTAATCAGTGCCAGTGCGCTGATGACGGTCATTGCCGTGGGGTTGGCGTTGGCGGTGCCGCCCTCGACGATGCCGTTCAGCGTGCCGTCAGCATAGGTGGTCGGCAGGGCCACCCAGTCGAACTTGTGGAAGCCGTCGTGGAAGGTCTCCTGGAAGAGGGGGAACACCTGTGCAAACATGCACCAGATGGCCAGTGTGTTGGCGCGGTTCTGAATCCAGCCGCCGCGGTTCCACAGCAGGGCTGCCACCGTCGGAGCCAGCAGCAGGGCGATGCCGCAGAACCAGCTGTGGGTGGGCAGACAGTTGTAGGTGTAGGCAAAGTTCCAGATGTCGTAGATGACAATGTAGACCCAGGTCATGTCGGCCCAAATCATGTCTTTCTTATCCTTCGACGAGTAGACATTCCACCAAGCGGTCATGCAGAAGATGTTGAAGAGGCCGGCAATGCCGTTCATCACATTGTGCCAGCCGCCATACAGCCACACACCCTCGCTGCTGAGCCACCAGCAGTTCCAGCCCTTGAAGGCACTCTCGAAGTCGGAGGCCACGGCGATGAGGATGTTGATGCCCACGATGACGAAGGGGAAGGGCTTGAACCAGTGCTTGGCACCAATGCCCCACTTGTACTTGATCAT
>DFDY01000040.1:6365-8198 GCA_002368955.1 Bacteroidales bacterium UBA3816 | reverse complement strand
TGTACTTGATCATCATAAAGCCGATGCAGCCGGTGAGGGCAGCGTAGAGTTTGGCATAGTGGAACCAGCCGTTCATATAGAGGTGGGTCTGGTTGTTCACCGCCCACTCGGCACCCGAACGGGCACCAATGGCAATGGCGATGAAATAGACAGTCAAGGCCAACGGAATGGCCAGGAAGGTGATAATGCCGCCCATCTTGGTGCGACGGGCAAATTCATTCCAGAGGATGAGGCCGAGAAGAACCACCAGCATCATTCCCCATTGCAGCAGCGCATTGGCGCCATAAACGTGAAAGAACATAGTTTCTACTGTTTTTTGTGAGTTACTGTATTGTGTGTATTTTATTGTTTTTCTTTGCCATCGGGGTTTTGGAGCCGATGGTTTATGTATACAAAAATAATCATTTTTTGCAGATTGGCAAAAAAAGTGTATCTTTGCACATCGTTTACTGACTGAGCAACATGGCTGAAAAAGGTACGAAAAAGACGAATGCGGCACGCCTACTGGACCAGTTGAAAGTGCCCTACGAACTCATTGCATACGAGGTGGATGAGAACGACCTCGGCGCGCAGCACATTGCCGAGCAGCTGGGCCAACCCATCGAGAGGCTGTTCAAGACCCTCGTCCTGCGGGGCGAGAAGCTGGGCCTCTTCGTCTGTGTCATTCCCGGTGCCGAAGAGGTGGACCTGAAAAAAGCCGCCAAGGTGACTGGAAACAAGAAAGTGGAGATGATACACGTGCGGGAGCTGCTGCCACTGACGGGCTACATCCGTGGCGGATGTTCGCCCATAGGCATGAAGAAGGCCCTGCCGACATGGTTTCACAAGAGCGTGATGGACTACGACTATGTCTACTGCAGTGCCGGGATGCGCGGCCTGCAGTTCCGCCTTGCCCCACAGGACCTCGTCCGTGCCGCCCACGGCTTGCTGGCCGACCTCATAGCATAGGCAGGGACGCCAATCACGATTCACTAAACAACAACTTGCAACACCACACATCCCAAGCATCAGCACCTGTTCGAGACTAAGCAGCACCCCCCGAAAGAACACCTTCCGTATAAAAGCAAATGGTTATTTGACGAAATAGCAAAACGTTAACGATATGAAACGCATACTCTTTCTCTCAATGCTGGCAGTCCTAATGTCGGCCTGCGGCAACAAAGTAGAAATCACAAACCTCACCGTTGAGATGCAGGACGGTTCAACACCATTGGCCACCGCCACGCCACGCTTCAGCTGGAACTACGAAGCCCGCGTGGACAATGTTGTGCAGACAAGCTACCGTATCATAGTGTCCAGCAGTGAGGCAAAGGCCCGCCGGGGCGAAGGGGACCTGTGGGACTCAGAAATCGTCAACACCCCTCAAATGCTGTATGTAGAATATGCCGGTCAGCCTCTGAAAAGCCGCGCCCGCTGCTGGTGGCGGGTGTACACCACCGTCACATATGGTGGCGAGAGAAGCAGAGAAAAGAAAGTGAAAAGTGGGGTGCACCCATTCGAAATCAGCCTCCTCGACCGCAACGACTGGCAGGCACACTGGATTGGACGCGACTATGCCGACGACCAGATTGAAGGGCATACCGTTGTCGCAGCCCGCTATCTGCGCCACGAGTTTCCACTGCGGAAGGGCATTGACCACGCCCGCCTCTATATCAGCGGCCTCGGTCAGTATCAGGCCTTCTTCAACGGCCAGGAGGTGGCACCCGACGAGCCTCTGAAACCCGCCCTGAGCGACTATACGCGCCGCGTTTACTACAATGCCTACGATGTGACGGAGATGCTGCACAAGGGCGAAAATGCTGTTGCTGTCATCCTTGCTCCCGGACGCTTCAC
>DFDY01000040.1:0-6241 GCA_002368955.1 Bacteroidales bacterium UBA3816 | reverse complement strand
GGCCGCCCACAACTGCTGATGCAACTTGAAGTGTTCTACACCGACGGCAGCACCGACACCATCGTCAGCGGCCCCGGATGGAAGATAACCAACCGCGGCCCCATCCGCAAAGCCAACGAGTTCGACGGTGAGACCTTCGACGCCCGCCTCGATCTGGGCGACTGGACTTCGCCCCGCTACGACGACAGTCAATGGCAGGATGCCGTAGTCGACTACGACCGCCAGAACATGAACCTCGAGGACCGCTTCAACCCCCGTTGGAAGCGCCGCGACGACAAGTACGACGCCTCCATGCCGTTCCCCGACAGTGCCGAGATTGCCGCCAAACGTCTGGAGTATGAACTCTCACCCCAACCCAACCCCAACATACGCGTGATGGAGCGCCTCAAACCCAAAGACATCTTCCGCAAAGGCGACAAATGGATACTCGACATGGGGCAGAATATGGTTGGAACGCTGGAAGTGAAAATTGGAAAATGGAAAGCGGAAAGCGGGGACACCGTCATCTTCCGCTATGCCGAACTGCTCAAGGAGGATAGTACACTCTACGTGGACAACCTGCGCTCCGCCGAATGCACCGACCGATACATTGCGGCAGCCAATTCTCAATTCTCTATTCTCAATTTTCAATTCGTCTACCACGGCTTCCGCTACGTGGAAATCAGCGGCCTGCCCGAGGGAAGCAAACCCACGACGGACGACTTCACCGGCCTGGTCCTCTACGACCAGATGGCCTCCACCTCCACCTTCGAGACCGACAACGACATCATCAACGCTGTGCACCGCAACGCCTTCTGGGGCATCCGCGGCAACTACCGTTCTATGCCCACCGACTGCCCCCAGCGCGACGAGCGCATGGGCTGGACCGGCGACCGCACCACAGGCTGCTATGGCGAAAGCTTCCTCTTCGACAACCATCGCCTCTATGCCAAGTGGCTGCAGGACCTCGAAGACTGCCAATGGCCCAACGGGCAGCTCTCCGACGTCGCCCCTGCCTACTGGCGCAACTACACCGACAATATGACCTGGCCGGGTGCCTTCGTCACTGTGGCCGACATGCTCTATACCCGCTTCGGCGACATCGAACCCATGAGCCGCCACTACGACGCCATGCACAAATGGCTGCTGCACATGAAGCTGTGGTACCTCAAGGACGGCATTATGACCCGCGACTGCTACGGTGACTGGTGCATGCCGCCCGAAAGCCCCGAGATGATACACAGCAAGGATCCCAGCCGCATCACCGAGGCTGCCGCCATTAGCACTCCTTTCTACTGCTACCTGTGCAACCTAATGAAAGGTTTCGCCGTAAGGCTTGGCAAGGACGACGATGCCAACTTCTTCCAGCAGGAATATGACAGCGTGACCGCCGCCTACAACGCCCGCCATCTCGACACCCTCACGGGCAACTATGCCAACGGTACGGTCACCGCCAATATCCTGCCTCTATGGTTCGGCATGGTGCCCAACAAACTTGAGGACAAAGTCTTCGCGAATATTTTAGACAAAACGATGAATGACTTCGACGGGCACGTATCCACCGGTGTGGTAGGCATCCAGCAACTGCTGCGCACCCTGACCCACTACGGCCGCACAGACCTGGCCCTGCATCTTGCCAGCGACACCACTTACCCCTCGTGGGGCTACATGGCTAAGCGCGGTGCCACCACCATTTGGGAACTGTGGAACGGCGACACAGGCGACCCCAGCATGAACAGCGCCAACCACGTCATGCTCCTTGGCGACCTTCTCATCTGGGAATACGAATACCTTGCCGGAATCCGTCCTCTCGAACCGGGATATACCAAGATTGAATTGCGCCCCACTGTGCCCGATGGGTTGAATCGCGTCGACTGCACCTACCGCTCCGTCAGCGGCCTCATCGAAAGCCACTGGCACCGCGACGGCAACCGCTTCGAGTGGGTCATCGTCATACCCCCCAACACCACTGCCGAAGTCTACCTGCCCACCGCCGACGGCTACGCCGAAAAGCAAATCCTAGGCAGTGGCCGACACCTCCTGAGCAGCAACATCTAGATGGATTATTTGACATTTTTCACATCTCTCCATCCTCTTCTCCACCCTATTTTTCGCCCCACCATCACCACAATGGAAGGTGTGGGTAGGGTGCTGAAGGGAGATGGCGGGTTGGGAAACGCTAATATTCAAATAAATAACCATTAGAAGATTGAACTTGATGCATATTTCAGATTGACTGTTGTCAAAATATCATTATTACAAAAAAACTCGATACGATGTATCTTTCTGTAGTCCTATATTACCTTTTGGCAATCAACCTGTTGACATTTGTTGCTTATGGTCACGACAAATGGAAGGCCCGCCACCCACATCCCCATATTCACCCACGCCGCACCCGTCAGCGGACGTCCGAGGCCACCTTGATGCTCCTAGCCGCCCTAGGGGGCAGCGTCGGCGCCCTCCTCGCCATGTACCTCTTCCGCCACAAGACACTCCACAAGAAGTTTACCCTCGGCATTCCCTTGATACTGGTGGCACAAGTGGTGCTGGCAATAGTATGTGCCTGGCTATTAACAGCAAATGACCGTGCTGGAAGAAGTGGAAAAACGGAATCTGCTGAAGTAAAAATAATACAGCCCTATGTTGAGATAAAGATAGATGCTATTCACAATATATGTGAAAAACATGGATTTAACCTTAACTACACGGCTTTTATCAATCTATTCGTTTTGGAGTCCGTTTTAAATAATACCTATACATGTGATACACAATGGAAACTACAAATCAATCAAAAAGAAAGATTTTCAGTGCACTCAATACAAGATATTGGTAAAATTATCAATCGACTAATCCCAATGCTTGACAATGCAGTCAACTATATCAATAGCAATTCTTGTATAGAGTCAATAGACAGAATGTATAACACAGATCCACTGTATGAGTACAACCCTAATTGTTCAGGGATGGATACCCATTGTATTATTGGCTTAATAGCGGCGAAACTGAACAACAATAATTATTCCCATATTCGCGAAATTTACTCCAACAAGGTGGAATGTTGTGATTTTTTGGAAAGCACCAAGCATTCTTATTTTGCCATTAGAGACTTTCTTGATGAGATGGACCGCACTACAGATTGAGAGTGTCCCCAAAGTCCGCAAACTAAACCTTACAAACTGCAAAGGATAATAAGCATGCAAACACGAAACAAGCAAAACAGATAGCCCCGAGCGACACACAGCTCATCGCCGACGTCACACCCGACGAGGAGCAGTAACCTACAAATGACCAACAATATGCAGTTACGAGAAGACATTACAACTCGACATCGACAAGCACAATTCACAATATCCCCCTATCACGGTAGAGACAATAAAAAACAATCACGACCCTCACTCATCAATTGGGTTATGTCTCCCACGGAGAACCCCTCAGAAACGGCTTTAGCGCAGGGCTGTATATTGAAGTCTAGGAGCCCATATTATCAGTTGGTTGTGACAATCCTAATTAGGGATTGAAAAATAATTCTCATCACTCCATTTTATTTTTGTATTTTTGTAAATTCACGTATAATATTATACGCGATGTATTGTTGTCTCTATTAAAGAATTATACACAACGCCGATGAAGAGCGAGAATGAAATAACAGCTATTAGGACTTCCGAGGTGGAGGTTATCAAGCACCGTATCTACGAAGTGCGGGGCTTGCGCGTGATGCTCGACCGCGACTTGGCGGAGCTGTATGGGGTGGAAACAAAAGTCTTGAACCAAGCGGTCAAACGTAATATTGAGCGTTTCCCTGAAGACTTTATGTTTAAGTTGAACAAAAATGAATGGGCGTTTTTAAGGTCACAAATTGTGACCTTAAAGGAGAGTACCACTGATGCTGATACTGAAGAGATTGACGATATTGAGACTAGTTTGAGGTCACAAATTGTGACTTCAAGTCCAGAAAGCATTGATAATGATATATATTTGAAGTCACAAATTGCTACTTCAAGTTGGGGAGGCACACGCAAAATGCCTAATGCATTCACTGAATTAGGCATTGCAATGTTGAGTTCAGTCCTGCGGTCGGAGACGGCAATTCAAGTCAACATCAACATCATGCAGGCGTTTGTGGCGATACGCCATGCGGTGAGTGCATGGCAAGGGGTGAACTTGAAGGTAGAGCAACTGACGCACAAGGTCGGCAACCTCAACGCCCGTGTGGACGAGATTCTCCACGAGCAAAACGAGAACAACATGGAGATGGCCGTCCAGATAAGCGCCATCAACGACGCCCTCGACCAACTGCGCGAGAAACCTTCATCGCCACGGAAACGGATTGGGTTTAAAACAGAAAAACAATAAGATATACGATTTGCGGTCGAAATTTTCGACCGCAAAATAATAGATTTGGCATTCGCGAGTGCCAAAACATAGAAAGAAAAAAGGAAATATGACAAAGATACAGGAAATAATGCTCAACATTCCCAATTTTAAAGTGGTCGAATTCGACCACTTTAGAAGACAAAACTCCTCGAAATCGATGGGTATGGAAACCAAAAGACAGCAAAAGACAATTAATCATAAGTCTTGCGGTCAAATTTTTTGACTGCAAAATACAAAAAGTACCATTCATGCCAACCACAATACACGTTCAAGAACAAACAATCACGGTTATCTCGCATAACGAGAGCGACTATATCTCACTAACGGATATGGTGCGTAATCAAATGCAGGAACATGTGATTTTCCGTTGGTTAAGCCTGAAGAGTACCATCGAGTATCTCGGTGAATGGGAGGCATTGTATAATCCAAATTTTAATTATACCGAATTCGGTACAATTAGAAACATGGCAGGAAGCAACAACTTTGTGCTGTCGGTAAAGACCTGGGTGGAGAAGACTGGTGCTATGGGCATTATATCGAAGGCTGGCAGATACGGCGGCACCTATGCCCACCGTGACCTTGCCTATCATTTCGGTATGTGGATTAGTCCACGCTTCCAACTGCTGTTGGTCAAAGAGTACCAGCGGCTGAAGGAAGAGGAACAGAAGCAACTGGGTTGGTCGGCAAAGAGGGAGCTATCTAAAATCAACTACCATATACACACCGATGCTGTGCGCGCCAACCTTGTGCCCGACGAGGTGGATGCCTACCATAGTTCTCTTATCTATGCCGAGGAGGCGGATGTCCTTAATGTGGCTCTCTTCGGGATGACTGCCAAGGAGTGGCGCGAAGCCAATCCCGGCAAGAAAGGCAATATGCGCGACTATGCCACGATAAATCAACTTATCTGCCTCTCAAATATGGAGAACTTGAATGCCGTATTTATTAATGAGGGCATTCCCCAACGCGACCGTCTACACAAACTCAACAAAATAGCCATCCAGCAAATGACCGTGCTGGAAGAAGTAGGAAATAGAAAACTGCTTAAATAAAAAGAATGGAAGAATTTGGAAAGTACAGATATATCATAGATGAGGTATGTAAAAGAGAACCTTCAAGAAGATTGGCTCGCAGGATAATACCAATTTTAATTGAATGGGCCAAACGGGGTGAGACCAGACATACATATGATAATCTCATAAAAGAATTGGGTTATTCTCGTTTTTCAGGTATAGGAGATCAATTGGGATATGTCGCAACAATACTGAAACGGTTATCTGAAATTACAAGAATTGATATTCCAACGCTTAATGGTTTAGTAATTAAATCAGAAAAATCGCCACTACCTTCTAACGGCTTTAGTTTTGTGGTAAAAGAATATGGTGACATTATAGAGAAAGAGAAATTTGACATAGTAAATGAAAAAAATAAGGAAGCGGTTATATATCCAAGATGGAATTGGGTGCTAAATAGTCTTGGATTATCTCCATATTGTGCCCCAAAAGATTGCTTATATCCTGATGAAGTAAATGAAAACGAATTAAAGGAGGGGCACGCAAGTCAAGTACTTGTCAATAGATATGAAAGAAACGCAGAAGCAAGGAAAAAATGTATTGAACTGAAAGGTTGTTTATGTGCAGTTTGTGGTATGGATTTTGAGAAAGAATATGGAGAGATAGGGAGAGGATTTATACATGTTCACCATATTGTCCCTTTAAGTTCAATTGGCGAAGACTATGTGATAAACTATGAAAAGGATTTAGTCCCTGTATGTCCAAACTGTCACGCAATGCTGCATAGAAAGAACCCACCCTACACAATCGACGAATTAAAAGAACTAATTGCATTGAGCAACAAATAAACAAATTCAATAATTAATCCTTAAACG
>DFDY01000051.1 GCA_002368955.1 Bacteroidales bacterium UBA3816 | reverse complement strand
AGAGGGCAAATAGCGCAGCTTTTGCTCTATGCCGAGGCGAGAAGAGGGAACATGACAGGCTGGAGACGCTATTTTTCTAAAACATAGTTAATGTATGTTAAATAATGCGGCAGTAGGGGTAACTAATTGGGCACTACCGGCTCTATTAGGTGAAGAGAGTTTCAATTGGGCATGGGACGGCACCTATCAAAGCCACCTGAACACGACCGACAAAAGCAGCCTCACCGAGGCTGTGGCAGCATCCGAAATGAAAAGAAAACAAGCAAACTAACACCACCCACTTGCGGCAAAAAGCAAAAGGAAAGACATTAAATTGAGAAATCCATTTCATAACATAGAAAAACACAATGAAAATGAAAAAGAAACTATTCCTAATCCTCCTCACTCTGGCAATAATACCCCTGACGGCCAGAGCGCAAAGTCCGGGTGCTGGCATGGTGCAGATCGGCGACACGACAAGCATGAACCTGAGCACCTACAACCACATGCCCTACGACCAATATAGCTCCAGCTACACACAGCAACTGGTGCTGCGCAGCGAGCTGATCGGGGCGGCCATGATTACAGGCATCGACCTCTACTGCGGTTCGGCAGATGCCTCTGGGCGCCCCGGCACAATCCTTTATCTGGCCAACACCTACGCCGACAACCTGCAAGGAGGCATGGTGCCCTTCGGGGTCTCCTTCCAGCAGGTGATGGTCGACTCGCTGGTGTGCACCACGGGGTGGAACCACTACGACTTCGACACACCGTTCTACTACAATGGTTTGGGCAACCTGATTGTAGCTTTCGAGAGTCCTTTCAGTGACTGGATGTTTAGCGGAGGACAATTCTACTGCAGTTTCCGGCAGGACATGTCGCGCTATGCCGCCACACCGCTGGCCTACCTAACGCCCAACACCAGCACCACGCTGGTGCACTACCGCAACGTGATGCGGCTGCACACACAGCCCGCGCCCAATGCCGCCAGCACCTGCCCACCTCCTACGTTGCGCATCGACTCGGTGGGGGCCACAGCCATTAGGCTCAACTGGTCGCCCGGTTATCAGGACACCTCGTGGACCGTGGAGGCACTGACCGACGGCGACACGTCCTGGCTGAGCAGCGGCCTGCTATGGGGCGATACCACCTACACACTGAGCGGCCTGCAGCCCAACACGCACTATACCCTGCGCCTGACGGCTTATTGCACCGACACCTTCACCAGCGTACTGCGCCATGTGCTGACCAACTGCACCCCCGCACTATTGCCCTACGGCGAGTATTTCGATAGCACTTGGAGCGTGCCCTCCTGCTGGTTGACCACCGAGGGGTGGAACGGTAACTATCCAGTGGTTTCAAGTTCCTACAGCCATAGCGGGGGACACTCGCTGCACCTGTATGGTGGCAGCTTAGTGTTGCCTGCCTTCGATGCCCCGCCCGACAGCATGGAACTCTCATTTTGGGCACTCAACGGCTCAGTCAACAGCTCGCTGAACTTACTGGTAGGCATGGTTTCTGACCCGCTGGACATGAGTACCTTTGTGCCAATGGACACCTTGGTGCTCACAGCAGGATGGACTCCGGCAGTGGTTCGCTTCGACGACTACACGCGTCCCTCGGGCCGCATAGCCATTAGGTCCACCATCTCCTATATCTATATCGACGACATCGAGGTGAACCGCACTTCGCTTTGCCACACCATCATGGACGTGAATGTGGACCAGGTGACCGACACCGGGGCCGTGGTGCACTGGACGGACTCAAATGCGGTATACTACGAAGTGGCCTACGGCCCAACGGGTTTCACTATCGACTCGACCCACATAGTGACCGACATACGCACCGACTCGCTGCAACTGACGGGGTTGCTGCCCTACACGCAGTACGATGTGTATGTGCGCCCCTACTGCGGGAGCACACCGCCCAACTGGTCGCTGGTGCGCACGTTCCGCACCCTGTGCGGACTGCTGGACACCCTGCCCTACACCGTGGACTTTGAAGCCGCAACACTCTACTCACTGCCCCACCAGCTGCCTTGCTGGCAGGGCTACGCCGACCTCAACACCCTGGTGATGTCGGCCAGCGACGCCCACTCGGGCAGCAAGGAACTGCGCTGGTGGTGGACCCCTTCGGGCGGCAACCAACTGGCCGTACTGCCAGGAGTGAACACCTCTGCCAACCCTATCAACACCTTGCAGCTGACCTTCTGGGCACAGAACATGCTGAACACCTATAACCTCTATTCGGAAGCACGGTTGCTGGTGGGCGTAATGACAGACCCCGAGGCGGACAGCACCTTCCAGGTGGTGGACACGGTGAGGGTGATTGGCAACGAGTGGCGCCGCTACGACGTGCCGCTGAGCAACTACAGCGGCAGCGGCCTCTACGTGGCCCTCAGAGACTGCGCCCACGAGAGTGACCCGCGGCAGTGGATTGCCTTTATAGACGACCTTACATTGGATATAGCACCCTCTTGCCCCAGCGTGACGGGCATGAAACTGACGGGGTTGACAGCCACAACAGTGACGGTGGCTTGGGACGAAGGTGACAGCAACATGCAGTGGCAGGCCTACATTGACAGCAGCTCCACGGCCAGGCCACTGGACGGCGGCAGTCGGCTGACCACGCCCACCTGCACCTTTGCTGGGCTGACAGCCGAAGAGCAGTACTACGTGTGGGTGAGGGCATTCTGCCCCAAAGGCGACACCTCGGGCTGGGAGGGCCCGCTGGCTGTGATGCCAGGCACGTGGAACATGCGTGCCAACCGCCACGACACACTGACGATGTGCGGGGTGCAACTGCACGACAACGGTGGGCCGAACGGCAACTTTGCCGCACAGTCCTCCTCGTTGGCCATCCTGCCCGCCGAGCCCGGCTCGCTGGTGACGGTGAGCGGCAGCATCGACATCAACAACATCTCGTCCCTCATCATCTACGACAGCATAGGCACTGCAGGGCGTGTGCTTTGGGCACGGGCAGATGAAATTTATCCTGAAACCTTCGGCCCCATCACCTCTGAGTCAGGAGCCTTGACCCTGATATTCGACGGCAGCATTGCAGGCTATGCCTCCAGCGGTTTCGACCTAACGGTGGACTGCGTGGCCGACAGCTGCAGGGTGAAAAAACTGCGCCTAGACCCTGCCATCGCACCCAGCGACACCCTGTTGGTACTGACATGGGAGTGCAACGGGGCAGCAAGCTACCAGGTGGAATACGGTCCTGTGGGCTTTGCCCAAGGCAGTGGCACGACGGACAGCACCACAGGCACCACCTACGTCCTCAGGGGGCTGAAAAGCATGGAGCACAGAGACGTGTATGTGCGCCCCATTTGCGGCACAGGCGACACGGGCAGCTGGGTGCGCGGCACCTTCGGCACCGAGGCCTGCCCTGACGCAACCTTCCGCGAAAACTACGACTCCACCCTGGCCCCGAGTACTGCAATCATGGTGCCCATCGGAGCCAACAACGCGAACTACAGCTATACGCAGACCATTATTGACTCAGCCTTCCTGTCGGGACTGGAGGGTGGCATCACTGCCTTGGCTTTCCACCCTTCAAGCCTTACCGAAGGCGATCACCTGACACACATAACGGTCTATCTGGCCAATGTGCCCGAAGAGGACCTCAGTGCCGGCCCCATCCTGCCCGACAGCGGACACCGTTTCGTGCGGGTGATCGACTCGGCCAACTTCTATCACAACCTCTTGGACGGCTGGCAGCTGCACCGCTTCGACCACCCCTTTATGTGGGACGGACACCAGAACCTGCTGGTGGCCGTAAAGCGCGACGACGGCGGCACCGGCAAGCCGACACGCTACTACGGTCACTACCCCTACGGCCTCAGCCCGCAAAGGACATACACCATTGCTGACTACGCCCCCATAGACATAGACAGCGCCGACACCTACGCCTACGGATACCCTTTATGGGTGACAGGCGACCTGCGCCTTTACACCAACACTTGCGATCTGCCCCTATGCGCCAGTCCCACGGTGGACTCGGTGACGGCAGACTATGAGAGTGTCACCGTGTCATGGAACGGTTCCAGTGCCTCATACCATCTGAAGATTACGCCCGACGAGGGCGGCATTGGCACCGTGAGCGTGGTTGGCAACAGCCATACCTTCACCACCTTACAACCAGGCAGCACCTATTGCATCGCCCTGCGGCAGGACTGCACGGCGGACAGTCTGGGACTCTCGGAATGGGTGTCAGTGGAGGCCACCACAGACACGTTTGTATGTGCGGCACCCGAAAACGTCACCGTCAGCGACATCACGTACAACTCAGCTCTCATCGACTGGGACGCCTCTGGCTCCGACTCCCTCTGGCAACTCGACGTTTGGGCCATCGGCGACCGGCACAATTCCATACTTGCCACCTCCCACCCCTACCAAGTGGAGAACCTGAGCCCCGGCACCACCTATGCGGCCTATGTCCATGCCTTCTGCGGACATGCCAGCCAAATAGCTGGACTCTGGAGCGACACCCTCTTCTTCAGCACTCCATCATGCCCTGCCATAACGGGTTTGGACACCTCGGAGGTCACCACCTCAAGCATTACCCTGCAGTGGAATGCAGAACCAATGGCGCAAAGCTATATAGTAGAATACGGCACGGCAGGCTTCCCCCTTGGCACAGGCACCGAAGCCACTGTTGCCACAAACAGCTTTACGGCCACAGGTTTAGAATCTGGCCAATCCTACGACTTCTATGTGCGTACACGCTGTGCCGACAACTGGTATGCCGATGCGTATGACACGCTGCTTCAGGTTTCCACCCATCGTCCCTTGGGCATCGACACCGCCACGAGTGAGAGAAATCAACTCGGCATGGTCCTCAAGCCCAACCCTGCACACAAAAGCACCACACTCTGGCTCAGCGGTCTGCCCGAGGCATTTGCCGAGCGAATTGATGTGTCCATCGTCGACCTGACTGGACGCGCAGTGCTCACACGCAGACTCAAATGCAACGGTCGCGGTCCGGTGGAACTTGACGTGACCGGCCTGCCCTGCGGGGCCTACTTTGTGCACCTCCAAATCGAACAGCAAACCTTGGTCCGCAAACTCATCATCCAATAGGCCTATTCATCCGCAATAGGGTTTACACATAACATTATTAAACAGGGTGGGGTTCAGCCTCACCCCTTTTTGGATTAACCCAAATTGGTCATTAGGCCGACATTTCAATCTATTTCACTTTTCCAGGTCAGTTTATGACAGATTTGGGATTAAGCGAGCAATGTCGAAAGCGCTTTTTCTAGCCCTGAGTGCTATATAATGAAAAATATTTTGTATCTTTGTTTTTGGAATTATTTATATATTGTAGCACTAAATCATTCATTAACAATTTAATAATATGAAACAAATCCGTCTTATCCTCTGTTTTGTGGCCTTAGCAGTGCTTTCTTGCGGCACCTCTATGGCACAAAAAACTTACCACTACAAGACCTATCCCAACGACCCGCTGAACGTGCGCGAGTATACGCTGGACAATGGTCTGAAAGTGTTTATGAGCGTCTACAAAGACGCGCCCAAAGTGCAAACCTACATCGCTGTGCGTGCCGGTTCCCGCAACGACCCCCACGAGACCACTGGTCTGGCCCACTATCTGGAGCACATGATGTTCAAAGGTACTCAGAAATTGGGAACCACCGACTGGGAGAAAGAAAAGGTGCTCATCCAAAAGATTGAAGACCTTTTTGAAGCCTACCGTATGTTTGACGACCCCACAACCCGCGCCGCCATCTACCATAAGATTGACAGCCTGAGCTATGAGGCCTCCAAGATTGCCGTGGCCAACGAGTACGACAAAGCCATGACCGCCATCGGTTCCACCGGCACCAATGCCTTTACCAGCAATGACTACACCATGTATGTGGAAAACATTCCCAACAACCAGATTGAGACTTGGTGCGAGATTCAGGCCGACCGCTTCCAAAACCTGGTGCTGCGCCTGTTCCATACCGAGCTGGAGACCATCTATGAAGAGAAGAACATGAGCCTGACCAAGGACAACCGCAAGGTGAACGACGCCATGTTCGCCGCCCTCTTTCCCCACCACCCCTACGGCAATCAGACCACCCTGGGCAGTCAGGAGCATCTGAAGAACCCCTCGATGCGCAACATCCGCAACTTTGTGGCCACCTACTATGTGCCCAACAACATCTGCATCAGCATGGCCGGTGACTTCGATCCCGACGAAGCTATCAAAATCATTGACAAGTACTGGGGCAACATGAAGCCCGGCAATGTGCCCGAACTAAAGTTTGAGCGCGAAAAGCCCATCACCAGCGTCATCACCAAGACTGTCTCTGGCCTTGACGCAGAGAACACCGTGCGCGCCTACCGCCTCGACAGCGGCAACGGCAGCCACGACGCCATGCTGGCCGATCTGCTGGAGAGCGTGCTCAACAACGGCAAGTGCGGCCTCATCGACCTTAACATCAACCAACAGCAGCGCTGCATGGGCGCCTATGCAGGCACCTATACCCTCAACGACTACGGTGCTTTCATGTTCGGCGGCCAGCCCATCCAGGGACAAACCTTGGAGCAGGTGCAGGCCCTCTTCGACGAGCAGATTGCACTGGTGAAACAGGGAAAATTCGACGACTGGATGCTCGAAGCAGCCATCAACAACATGAAACTGGCCATCATGAAACGCGCCGAAAGCAACAACAGCCGCGCTAGCCAGATGGCCTATGCCTTTGTCGAACACCGCTCCTGGGGCGATGTCTGCAACGAGGTGAACGAACTCTCCAAGATTACCAAAAAGGAAATTGTAGACTTTGCCAACCGTCTGTTCAAGGACAACAACTACGTCATCATCAACAAACTGAAAGGCGAACCCGAACCCATCCTGAAAGTTTCCAAGCCCCCCATCACCCCCATCGAAGTGGGTCGCGACAAGGAGAGTGCTTTCCTGAAAGAAATCAAAGCCCGCCAAGTGAAACCCATCGAGCCCGTTTTTGTGGACTTCAGCAAAGACCTGACCAAGTCCAAACTGAAAAACGGTGCCGAAGTGCTCTATGTACAGAACACCGAGAACAAGACGTTCAACCTCGTCTACCGTTTCGACTTTGGCTACCGCGCCGGACAAACGGGTAAGACCTTCGACCTTGCCGCCGACGTGCTGGAATACCTCGGCACCTCCAAACACACCCCCGAGCAGCTGCAGCAGGAATTCTACAAACTGGCATGCAACTACAGTGTGAACGTGGGAACTGAGAACATCAACATCAGCATCAGCGGCCTGAGCGAAAACATGACCAAAGCCATGGCCCTGATGGACGAGATCCTTTGCGAAACACAGCCCAACGAGCAGGCCCTTCAGTTGTTGGTGGCCCGTATCCTCAAAGGCCGTGAGAACGCCAAGCACAACCAGCAGAACTGCTTCCGCGCCTTGGGCAACTACGGTGTCTACGGCAGCGACTCACCCTCACTCGACCAACTCAGCGAGGCTCAACTGAAATCCATGACCTGCAACCAACTCACCGATGCCCTCCACAGCCTCATGAGCTACAAGCACCGCGTGCTGTACTACGGCCCCGAGAGTCTCGATAACTTCAAGGCCCTTGCCAACCAGTACACCCACCCCATGAACAAGAAGGCCCCGGCCAACAAGAAGATTACCCCCAAGGCCGTCAACGAGAACACCGTTTACTTTGTCGACTACAACGCCAACCAGACCTATATGCGTGAACACTTCCGCGGCGAGAAATTCAACACCAAGAACGAAGCCGTCATGGATGTCTTCAACGAATACTTCGGCGGTTCGATGAACGCCATCGTCTTCCAAGAGATGCGCGAGAAACGCTCCCTTGCCTACAGCGCACAGAGCTACTATGCCACTCCTAGCGACAAGGACGGCTACTTCACTAACGCCGCCATCATCGCCACCCAGAACGACAAGCTCATCGATGCCATGAATGCCTTTAACGAACTCTTCGACCAGATGCCCGAAGCTCCGGCCAACTTCCAAATGGCCAAGGATGCACAAATCAGTGCCATCCGCACCGCCCGCACCACCAAGATGGGCATCATCAACAGCTACCTCTACTACGAGCGCATGGGCTTCAACCCCAAGAAGAACCACGCCAAGATGCTCTTCGAGGCCTACCCCAACGTCACCATGCAGGATATCGTCAACTTCAACCACAAGTACATCCGTGGCCAGAAGAAGGTATACATGTGCCTCGGTAAGGAGGCCGACATGGACTTCAACGCCCTTGCCAAATTCGGCAAGGTGAAGAAGCTGAAGCTCGAAGACATCTTCGGATACTAAACTAATTGAGATTTGAGAATTGAGAATTGAGAAATATCCGGATACGGCCACTTTTTCTCAATTCTCAATTCTCTAATCTTAATTCTCTATACTATGAATATCAAGCGTCACATCAACCGATTCCGTGCTTGGCAGCGCAAACCCATCCAGTTCTCCGACCAAGGACTGGAAGAGCATTGTTGCGCCAACTGCGGACATACATATTCGGGCAACTACTGCCCCGTGTGCGGACAGAAGGCGGGTGACAAACGTATCACATGGCGGTTGGTAGGACAGAACTTTTTAAATGCCTGGGGCTTAGATTCTCACTCGCTGCCCAGCACGTTGATGCAGCTGATGCTCCGCCCCGGACACCTTATCGGCGACTACCTCGACGGCCGCCGCCGGGCAAGTTTCCCACCTGTGAACATGCTCTTCGTGGTGACAGTAGTCTACCTCATCATCGCACAATTGTTCGACATCAGTCGCACCGAACACCTTACCTATTCTGATACGCCCGAGAAATATGCCATTGCTATCGACATAATGAATTGGTTTATAGATAACCCTGCCTGGGGGTTGCTAACCTTCACGCTGATGTTTTGCATACCAACATGGTTCTTCTTCCGTTTTGCACCACGGCACACACAACACACACTGGCTGAAGGTGTTTTCATCCAAATCTATATGGCGACCATCAGCATTATCTGTACATTCATCTCGAATATATTCTCAAATGTGTTAGGGCTGTTCATCATCTTGATAACTGCATACTATTATGTCACCTATCGCCAACTGTTTGGCTACCGTTTTTGGGGGACGTTATGGCGCATGTTGCTGGCTATTGCCGTGGCCTTCTGGCTGTTTGTTCTTGCCATAGTAATTACAGTAATTGTGTGGAGGGGAGAAAAACAAGGAATGGTACCAAGACTTTTCAGACCCATTTTATTCATAACTGTCCTTCTGGCGGCGGGTTATTTTATCAGCCGACGGACAGCTGAGAAACGGCGGACTGCCAAGGACAATAAAAGTTGACGTGGATAACTTTTAAAGCAATCGGATGAAGCGAGTTGTATTGGCCATAGTATTGATTCTATCGTCGGTGTGCCACGCACAGACCGACACAGCCTTTTGGTTTGCACCGCCCGACCTGTCCAATTTTGCCTATACCAACTACGGGGAAACCCCTGTCCGTTTGGTCTTCCACTCTTACGGCCAGCCCGCCACCGTCACTGTGGAGCAACCCGCCAACCCCTACTTCCCCACCACGCGCATCATGCTGCATCCCTATGATGTCGACACCCTAGGGCTGTCGTCATGGGTCGATAGTATTGAGACCAAACCCGTCAACACCGTCCTGAACCGGGGTTTCTACATCCATTCCTCTGCCCCAATCACCTGCTATTACCAATGCACCTCCACCAATCGCGAGACCTACACACTGAAAGGACGCAATGCGCTTGGCACCGACTTCCAAGTGCTGATTCCCAAATGGCATGTGGAATGGGGTATTCCAAACGAAGGCGAAAGTTTCGAAATGATTGCCACCGAGGACAGCACGCATGTCTGGATAATGCCGCCCGCGCACTTGGGTGGC
>DFDY01000033.1:23332-27352 GCA_002368955.1 Bacteroidales bacterium UBA3816 | reverse complement strand
GGATTCGAACCAACGACCTCCGGGTTATGAGCCCGACGAGCTACCACTGCTCTACCCCGCAATGCTTAATTCTTCTGTTGAATTCGAGTGCAAAAGTACTAACTTTTTCCCATATGGCAAAATTTTTCACCCTTCAAAAAGTTTCTTTAACAAAACCCGCAATCATTCTCAGTGGCTTATAACAAAACTTTAACAAATGCCTTTCGTCCCTTTCGTGCCGCAAAAACCTGCCGTTGTGCCCTCCCAATGTAGAAATTCTGCCCTTTTTTGTCAACATTCGAAACGCTTTCTCTCCGCTTTGGTGACCTGTCGGTTGCGAGTGGGATTCGGTTCGATAGCGGTGGGCATACGTGTGATATGTCAAAAAGTTGTTATTCAATGCTGTGCAGACCACCATGCCCCCAGGGCTGTTTGATGGCCTTGTTTTGAGGGTGGGTTGTTCTTTTTTGGAAGGGAGAACACAATATTTTGGAGTGGGCGGCGTTATGGAGATGTATTTGACTAGATAAAAACTACCAGCTATGGACACTATCACCATACTTTGGGCCGACGACGAGATAGACCTTCTCAAGCCACACATCCTTTTCCTGAAAGAGCGCGGCTATGAGGTAGTGGCCGTCACCAGCGGCACCGAGGCCTTGGACGAACTGGACGAGCATCGTGGCGGCATCGACATTGTCTTTTTGGACGAGAACATGCCGGGACTGAGCGGCCTGGACACCCTCAGCCAGATAAAGGCCAAGTATGCCCAAGTGCCGGTGGTCATGATTACCAAGAGCGAAGAAGAGCACATCATGGACCAGGCACTGGGCAGCAAGATAAGCGACTACCTGATTAAGCCTGTGAACCCCAACCAGATTCTCATGGCCATCAAGAAGCACACTGATGCCCACCGCCTGCAGAGCGAGCACTCCACCATGGGCTATCAGCAGCAGTTCCGCCAGATAGGCATGGAACTCTCCGCTCCGTTGGACCACGAGGGGTGGAAGCAGCTCTACCGCAAGTTGGTCTACTGGGACTTGGAGCTGAGCGGTACCGACGACCAGAACATCCACGAAATCTTCGCCTCCCAGCGGTCCGAGGCCAATCAGCTCTTCTGCCGGTTCTATGAATCCAACTATCTGGACTGGCTGAACAGCCCCAATGCCGACAAGCCGTTGCTTTCCACCATGGTGCTGCGCGAGAAACTCTTTCCGCTGCTGCGCGAGGAGCGGCCCACGTTCCTTATCGTCATAGACAACTTCCGCTACGACCAGTGGAAGTTTCTGCAGCCCGCCATCGAGCGGTATCTGCACACCGCCGAGGACGACCTCTACTACGCTATCTTGCCCACCACCACTCAGTTTGCCCGCAACGCCATGTTCGGCGGACTGATGCCGTCGGAAATTGAACGCAAATATCCTCAGTATTGGATCAACGAGGACCAAGAGGGCTTCAAGAACCAGTATGAGAACGAGCTTCTGGACGAGAATCTGCGCCGCAACGGTTTCAACATCCGCCACAGCTATAGCAAGGTCATCAATGCCCAGTTCGGCCACCGCTTGGTGGAGGGCATGGGCAATATGATGAAGAACAAGCTGAATGTGATTATATACAACTTTGTGGACATGCTTTCGCATGCCAGCACCGACTCCAACATCGTGCGCGAGCTGGCTATCGACGAGAAGGCCTACCGCTCGGTGACCCTCAGCTGGTTCGAGCATTCGCCCCTGATGGAGGCGCTGCGGTACCTGAGCGACAAGGACGTAAACGTGGTTATCACCACCGACCACGGCTCGGTGCGCATAGACCGTCCGGTGCGGGTGAAGGGGGACGTGAGCGTGAGCGTGAACCTGCGCTACAAGCAGGGCCGCCTGCTGGACTACAATCCCAAGGATGTGTTCGAGGTGAAAGACCCCGCAAAGATATTCCTGCCCCGGCGCCACATCACCTCGCCCTACATCTTTTGCCACGAGAACGACTTCTTTGCCTACCCAAACAACTACAACCAGTATGTGCAATACTACACCAATACCTTCCAGCACGGCGGTGTGTCGTTGGAAGAGGTGTTGATTCCCTTCATTACGTTAAGGAGCAAATGACGATTTAGACAAAGTAAAAACTGAAAACTAAAAACTCAGAAGAGATTGTAGTTTTTAGTTTTTACTTTATAGTTTTTTACAGAATGGAGATTACCGAATATTACCGTAGGTCAAAATTGGTAGGACAGTTGGGAGAACTGTTGCAGAAAGGAACCAATAGGATACATGTGACAGGCATGGTGGGCTCCATGTCGGCTGCTGTGGCAGCTGCCATGGCCATGGAAATGCCCGACCGAGGCCAACTCTTGGTGGCTGGCAATAAAGAGGAGGCCTACTATCTGCTGAACGACTTAGAGACCCTGCTCGACGAGGCCGATGCCGAATTGGAGCAAAAAAGAGTGCTTCTGTTCCCCTCGTCGTACCGCAAAAACCACCGCCCGTCGGCCCCAATGGGGCAGGGGCAGAAGGTGGAAGATGACGGAGGAGACCTTTTCGCCACCGATAACGCCAACATCATGCAGCGCAGCGAGGTGGTGAAGCAACTGAATAGTGGCCGTACGCTGCTGGTAGTGACCTTCCCCGAAGCGCTGAGCGAGAAGGTGGTGAGCAGCCGCACGCTGACCCGCAACACCTTGCGGGTGGCCAAGGGGGCGAAAATCACCATGGATCATGTGATGGAGGTGCTTCAGGATTATGACTTTGAACGAGTGGATTTTGTGGTGGAGCCGGGCCAGTTCGCCATCCGGGGTGGCATATTGGATGTCTTTTCCTTCGGGGGTGAGCACCCCTATCGCATAGAGTTCTTTGACGACGAGGTGGACTCGTTGCGCACTTTTGACCCCGTAAGCCAGCTCTCCATCAAGCAGTATGACCAGATAAGCGTGTTGCCCAACATGGAGCGGCGGGCTCAAGATGTGGTGACTGTGGAAGAGAAGGTGCCGCTGCTGCACTATTTCGGGTCGGAGGACTTGGTGTGGGTGCAGGGGCTCATGTTGGTGGGCGAAACACTGGAGACCCTCTTTGCCAATGCCGGAAGGGACGAGAAATACTACTGCTCGGGCAATGAATTCATGCGCAGTCTGCTCAACTGCCGCATCATTGAGCAGGGCAACAGCAACTATTTCACCAAAGCAGAGCAGGTGAAAGCCGATGCACAGCCGCAGCCCGCTTTCCACAAGCAGTTTGAAATGCTGATGGATACCCTGAGCAACTATCGCGACCGAGGGTTTAAAATGGTTATCACTGTTGCCAACGAGCAGCAGCAACGCCGTCTGGAGAAGGTCTTTGCCACGGCCCAGTCACAGGTGGATGTGCTGGCCCTGGCCAGAGGCGAGGGCTATAAGACGATTGGGAATGTATGGCCGATAGGGTTTCTGCAATGCCAGTTGAACCGCGGCTTTGTGGACGAGGCCGAAAAACTGGTGTGCTTTACTGACCACGAGATTTTTGAACGATACCACAAATACACCGTCCGCAACCTCAGCGACACCCATCAGGCACTGACCCTTAAGGAGCTGTTCGAACTGAAGCCGGGCGACTATGTCACCCATATCGACTACGGTGTGGGCCGCTTCAGCGGGCTGGAGAAGATAACCACCGGCGGCCACACACAGGAGGTGATACGCCTGATTTACAAGAACAACGACACGCTGTATATCAGCATCCATGGGCTGCACAAGATTAGTCGATATGTGGGCAAGGAGGGAACCGCGCCCACGCTCAACCGCTTGGGCAGCAACACCTGGCAGGTGCTCAAGCAAAAGACCAAGAAACAGGTCAAAGACATCGCCAAGGACCTCATAGCCCTCTATGCCAAGCGCAAAGCCTCGAAGGGCTTTGCCTTCAGCGCCGACAGCTATCTGCAAGAGCAGCTGGAGGCCTCGTTTTTCTACGAGGACACCCCCGACCAGCTCAAAGCCACGCAGGAGGTGAAACACGACATGGAGGACGAATCACCCATGGACCGCCTGGTGTGTGGCGACGTGGGCTTCGGCAAGAC
>DFDY01000033.1:0-23286 GCA_002368955.1 Bacteroidales bacterium UBA3816 | reverse complement strand
GGCTTCGGCAAGACCGAGGTGGCCATCCGTGCTGCCTTCAAGGCCGTCTGCGACTCCAAGCAGGTGGCCGTGCTGGTGCCCAACACCATTCTGGCATTCCAACACTACAACACTTTCTGCGACCGTCTGAAAGGGCTGCCGGTGAACATCGACTACCTCAACCGCTTCCGTTCGGCCAAGGACAAAAAGGAAATATACAAGCGGGTGGAAGAGGGCAAGATAGACATATTGATTGGCACCCATGCCATCACTAACAAGAGCCTCAAATTTAAAGATTTGGGACTGCTAATTATTGACGAGGAGCAAAAATTCGGTGTCAGTGCCAAGGAGAAGCTGCGCCAGATGAAGGTGAACGTAGACTGCCTCACCCTCACCGCCACCCCTATACCCCGCACCCTCCAGTTCTCACTCATGGGTGCCAGAGACCTGAGTGTCATCCGCACCCCGCCTCCCAACCGCCAGCCGATACAAACGGAACTGTGCAGTTTTGATGAGGAGGTCATCCGCGATGCCATCCGCTACGAGATGTCGCGCGGCGGGCAGACCTTCTTCGTCAGCAACCGGGTGGAGAACCTGCCCGAGATGGCCGGTCTGGTGGGCCGCCTGGTGCCGGATGCCCGCGTTGGCATTGCCCACGGCCAAATGGATGGCAAGCAGGTGGAGGAGACTATGATGCGCTTCTTGGAAGGCGAAATAGATGTGTTGGTGGCCACGGCCATCATAGAGAACGGTCTGGACATCCCTAATGCCAACACCATGATTATCAACAATGCCCAGAATTTCGGCCTCAGCGACCTGCATCAGATGCGCGGCCGCGTGGGCCGGAGCAACAAGAAGGCTTTCTGCTATATGCTCATTCCTTCTTATAGCGTGCTCACCGAAGAGGCTCAGAAAAGGCTCAAGGCCATCGAGGAGTTCAGCACCATCGGCAGCGGCCTGAATATTGCCATGCGCGACCTTGACATACGCGGGGCGGGCAACATCCTGGGAGCCGAACAGAGCGGCTTCATCAGCGACATAGGCTACGACATGTACCACAAGATTCTCAACGAAGCCATCGAGGAACTCAAAGAGACCGATTTCAAGGAGCTTTTCCAACAAGAGATAGAGGAAAGCAAAGAATATGTGAAGGAATGCGTGATAGAGACCGACCTGGAGGTGCTGCTGCCCGACGACTATGTCACCAGCGTGAGCGAGCGACTGCTGCTCTACAAGGAGCTGAACGACCTCAGCACCGAGGAGGAACTAGACCGCTATCGCGAACGGCTGATAGACCGTTTCGGACCCATCCCGATGGCCACACAGGAACTCATCAAGACCATCACCATGCGTCGCATGGCCAAAGAATTTGGCATAGAAAAGATAGTGCTGAAACAGAACAAACTGGTCTGTTTCTTTGTCTCCAACCAGGAGAACCCCTTCTATCGGTCGGCCAACTTTGCCAAGATGATACGCTACACGCAGAACCACCCGCAGACGGTCCACCTGCGCGAGACCAAAGACCGCCTCTCGATGGTCTGCGACGGGGTGGCCACCATACAGCAAGCCATAGAGACCATAGCTCAGTTGCTTGATGCAAAAACGGCAGTGACCCCTGTGGCACAAGGCTGAGTGTGATTTGCTGAGATGGGTTGGCCCCAAAGGCCGCCTTTGAAGCCGCCCTTGAAGCGAGAACGAAAAAAAACTCACCTCACACAATAAAAAAACATTTTTGTGGTTAATTAAGGCGAAATTAAAAAGAGTACAAGTTTTATTGAACAAGAAACACTAAATTGGAAAATACTTTAAAAACATTTTGTACCATGAAGAAACTGTTTTTATTCTGCTTAGTCGCCGTCATGACGATGGGAGCAGTGAATGCACAGGAAGCTAAGAAAGAAGCTGCCGCAGAAAACCAACACGGACCCAAGATTGTCTTTGCCGAGAGAGAACATAACTATGGCACTATCCAGAAAGGTGGCGACGGCAACTGCTCGTTCACTTTCACCAATGTGGGTGACGAACCCCTGATTCTGTCCGGCGTGCGGGCCAGCTGTGGCTGCACCACTCCCAAATGGACTCAGAAGCCCGTCATGCCCGGCAAGGCTGGCGAAATCGGCGTCCGCTACAATACCAACAATGTGGGCGGTTTCACCAAGACGGTCACCATCACGTCCAACGCTGTCAACGAACCCCGTGTGGTAGTGAAAATCAAAGGTAATGTGGTGGCTCCTGCCAACAAATAACATTTTGCATTACTGAATTCCATATCATGAATTCTGGGCATCGGCCACGGAGGCAAGATGTTCAGAATTCATGATTCTTTAAGCATTTTCGAACTTATCAACAATTATTATTAGTCATGCCTAGCATTTCAAAAAAAGGTTTAGAACTGCCGCAGTCGGCCATTCGTAAACTTGTTCCCTATTCCGATGCAGCCAAAGAGCGCGGCATCCATGTATATCACCTGAATATCGGTCAGCCCGATATCGAGACCCCCAAAGGCGCGCTGAAGACCTTGGCCGAGACCAAGATTGGCGTTCTGGCCTACAGCCACAGTGCCGGTAACCTCTCCTACCGCAAGAAACTGGTGGAATACTATCACCGCCATCAGATTGAGGTCACTCCCGACCAAATCATCGTTACCACCGGCGGCAGCGAGGCCCTTCAGTTTGCCTTCACCGTCTGCCTGAACCCTGGCGACGAGATTATCATCCCCGAGCCCTACTACACCAACTACAACACCTTTGCCAAGCTGTGCGATGCCACCATCAAGACCATCCCCAGCGACATCAGGACCGGCTTTGCGCTGCCCCCGATTGAAGAGTTTGAGAAGGCCATCACGCCGCGCACCCGCGCCATCATGATTTGCAATCCCAACAACCCCACCGGCTACCTCTACACCAAGGAGGAACTGCTGAAGGTGGCTGAGATTGTGAAGAAGCACGACCTCTTCCTTTTTGCCGATGAGGTCTACCGCGAGTTCTGCTACGACGGCCACGAGCATTTCAGCGTCATGCAGCTGGAGGGCTTGGAGAAGAATGTCGTCCTGTTCGACTCTGTCTCCAAGCGTTACAGTGCCTGTGGTGCCCGCGTGGGTTGTTTGGTGACCCGCAACGAGGAGGTTTACAGCATTGCTATGCGTCTGGCTCAGGCCCGTCTGTCGCCACCCAGCTTCGGTCAGATATTTGCTGAAGCCGCTGTGGACACCCCGCAGGAGTATTTCGACGCCGTGAGCAAGGAGTATGTTGCCCGTCGCAACGTTATCGTTGAGGGTATCAATAAGATTCCTGGCTGTTTCTGCCCCAACCCCAAGGGCGCTTTCTACACGGTGGTTGACCTGCCCGTGGACGACAGCGACAAGTTCTGCCAGTGGCTGCTCACCGACTTCAACTATAACGGCGAAACCCTCATGATGGCCCCCGCCACCGGTTTCTATGTCAATCCCGAAAGCGGTCGCCATCAGGCACGCATCACCTACTGCCTCTGCATTGAGGACCTGAAACATGCGGTCAAGTGCCTCGAAGAGGCCCTGAAGGTCTATCCCGGAAGACTCAACAAGTAATTATTAGTTAATAGATACTGGTTAATAGTTAATAGTTGCACACCGTTGCGGCTATTAACTATTAACTTTAAACAGCCCTTATGACTCGCGAGCAACGTCGCACACAGATTATCCAAGCCTGCATCGACAGGCAGCAGGCGGTGGCGGCCACCGCCAAGCAGGAGATGGACTCTGCCCAACAGCAGAGCAACGACTATGGTGCCAATGTGGACCGCTACGACTCCTATCGCACCAAGATGATGCGCAACCGCGACATGTATGCCAAGCAACTCTCCAATGCCAACGCCAGCATCAGGGTGCTGCAAGAGCTGTTGCGCATGGCCCCCATGCATGTGGCCGACCACGGGGCCATTGTCGTCACCGACAAGCAGAAGTTTTTTATGAGCGTGGGCATAGGTAAGTTCTTGGTGCCATACAAGACCTCGACCATGACCCCACAAGAATTGTTCTTCGCCGTCAGTGCCCAAACGCCTATCTACATGGCCCTGAAAGGAAAAAGGGTGGGGGAGAGCCTCACCTTCAATGGGGTGACACAAGTGATAAAGGAAATCCTCTAACCCGAAGGGGTGTCAGCAGTTCTGCTCCTTTAGGCTTTGTTCAAAATGTTCCTTCAGTTCGTCAAACCGATAAAATCTGTGGCCGCAATGGTCTTTCCACACTACAGGTCCGTGGTTGGGGAAAAGGTCCAGTAGCGGCTTGTGGTCCCCCAAGAGTTCGTCGTCGGTACTGAGGGCGAAATGCAGTTGCCCGACTTTGGGTCGGAGCTGTTGGAAGACCTTCTTGTCGAAGTTTTCGTATTCCTTTAGTTTATCGGAAATGTTGTCTCCCGTGCCTATGGAAAGGTGGCGGCGGATGGTACCCACTATGTCGCGCACGGGGTTGACACACCAAACCACCCCTTGGTAAAACTGTGTGCAGCAGAGGGCATAGTAGCCGCCAGTGCTACTGCCGAGGATGAGGGCGGGTTGCTCACGTTGGGCCACCTCTTGCAGTTGGGTGTAGACCTCTGTGGGCGCAAGGCGGTCATAGTCAAAAGTGGGGGCAAGCACCTGCTCTTGTGGGAACATGGCTTGGAGTTTCTGGGCCTTCATGGCGTTGCCGGTGGAACCGTAGCCGTGGATGTAGAGGAGTTTCATGACATGCCGATTTTTGGTAAATAACTTACTTTATGTTTTTTTATTATATTATTACAATAATAAATGTGTTTTCTCGTTCTGCATATTATTAGTAGTCTGAATTGAGACGGCGGCAGCCGCTCAGAATTCATCATTGAGAATTGTAAAGTATGAAAACGAAGTATATAGTTTTTCTTTTAGGTGTGTTGCTGTTGGGTGCAGTTGCCAAAGGGCAGACGCAGGAGAACCGTTTGAAAAAACACGTCTACTATTTGGCTGCAGACTCGCTGCAAGGACGTAAGGCTGGCAGCGACGATGCTCGCAAGGCCCTTCAGTATATCGAAAACGAATACAACAACATAGGCCTACAACCTTTCTGGGGCGGCGATATGCGGCAACACTTTCTCATAGTGCGTTATTCTGTTGCCGTCGCCAAAGGTGCTGAGGTAAAAGTCATCGATGCAGATTCTGTGGAGTATTGGTCACAGAAACTCGGCAATGTATACTGCAATCTGGTGGCCGTCATTCCGGGCAGCGACCCTGTGCTGAGGAATGAATTTGTTGTGGTGGGTGCCCACTATGACCATCTGGGCGTGCGTGACGGGCAAGTGTACAACGGGGCTGACGACAACGCGTCAGGTTCGGCAGCTGTGATAGAGTTGGCACGCAGGCTGATGCAGCGACGCGATGAGTTGGACCGCAGTGTGCTCATTTGTGCCTTTGATGCCGAGGAAATAGGACTCCTTGGCTCGTCGGCTTTGGCCAACGAGCTGGATCGGCTGGGGATGCTGAGCCGTGTGAAGATGATGATGAGTGTGGACATGGTGGGATGGCTGAAAGGGGGAAGTCTCTCGTTCAGTGGCACTGGCACGCTGAAAGACTGTGACGAAATGATTCATGCGGCAGCAGAGAGTAGCGGTATAAAGGTGAGTACCCGCCGCTTTGAACAGTCACCTTTTGGTGCCACAGATACGGAACCCTTTGCCAAACGGAGGGTGCCCACGCTGGCGGTGACAACCGGATTAGGCTCGCCTTACCATAAGCCCGAAGACGATGCCGAGCTGATTGACTACAAAGGACTTTCCAAAGTTACAGACTGCCTGGTGCAGCTTACCTGCGCCATGGCGCAGGTGGAGCAGCCCATGAATGCCACAGGCAGGTTCTCGCCCAAGCATACCGACGACCTCCCTTTCTTCCAGGGCGGTGTACTATTGGGCGTAGGTCCCAACCATTTGGATTTTACGAATTCTGCTTTCCGCACCAAACCTCTGCCCGCCTACCAGCTAGGACTGACGGGGCAGCTGAACTTCACCAACCACTTTGGATTGCAGGTGGATGCCCTCATGGATGGGGGCAGCACATGGTTCCCCTCGGGAGAGGACCTCTTGGAGGGGAGGTGCGAGTATAGCCAGCTGCAACTGCTGGTGCCCGCCCAGCTGAAACTGATTCTAGGCCCCCCGGATGCCAATGTGCAGTTGGGCTTGGGCGGTTTCTATGGATACACTTTTAGAGCCGAGTTGGTCGGTGGCAAGGGCAAGAACACGGTAGTGCAGGACGTTGACCTTCGGCAGCCCCATCAGTATGGTCTGACGTACAGCCTATCGTTCCATCTAGCACGGTTTCTGTCCATAGGATTCTCGCGCTTACGTGCCTTTAATGGCGTGAACTCGCCGCTCCCCGCCGAGGCACGGCGATGTGCCACCATGTATCAAGTAAGCTACATATTCTAATAATACGAATAAAACTCATTCAAATGCTCGATTTCAAACAAATCATCGGAGCCTTTCTGGTACTCTTTGCTATCATCGACATCACTGGCTCCATCCCCATCTTCCTTTCGCTCAAGCAGAGCGGCAACAAGTATCATCCCCTTTTTGCCGCGCTTATCTCGCTGGCCATCTTTGTGGTCTTCTTCTTTCTGGGCGACGCGGCGTTGAAACTCTTCGGGGTGGACATTCAGTCCTTTGCCGTGGCGGGTTCCATTGTCCTCTTTATCATGGCCTTTGAGATGATCCTGGGTGTGGAAATCTTCAAGAACGACCCCGCGGGCGGCGGCTCCACCGTGGTGCCTATTGCTTTCCCCCTCATTGCCGGACCGGGTGCCCTCACCACTATCATTTCGCTGCGGGCCGAGTATGCCGATGTGAATATCCTGATTGCGCTCCTGCTCAATATCGTCATCGACTATTTGGTGCTACGCTATATCAACAAACTGGAGAGACTGCTGGGAGCCACGTTGGTGTCCATCCTGCGTAAGTTCTTCGGTGTTATCTTGTTGGCCATAGGTGTGAGGCTCTTCACGACCAATTTGGGCAGTATTATCCAATCGTTGCGACTCTGATCGAACCTTCAATCCCAGCCGTTTCACCTATCCACCCAGATGATTTTCAGCAGCCACATATTCCTACTCTATTTTCTGCCGCTGTTTCTGCTGCTCTACTTCCTAGTGCCGCCTAAGTGGCGCAACGGGGTGCTGCTGGTAGGGTCAATCATCTTTTATGCCTGGGGCGCTCCTGACTTCATACTCATCCTGCTGGCCTCCACGGTGCTTAACTTCTATCTGGTCAAGGCCATGCATCGGGCGCAGCGGCCAGTGGCAAAGAAAGCCCTCTGTGCGGCGGCCATCATCCTTTGTTTGGGGCTGCTGGCCTATTTCAAGTATGCCAATTTCTTTGTAGACAATGTCAATGCCCTCCTCGCCGCCTTCGGCTTGGGCACCATGTCGTGGACCAAAGTCTTGCTGCCCATTGGCATCAGTTTCTTCTCCTTCCAGTCGGTCACCTATGTGCTGGACACCTATCGCGGCGTAAACCAGCCTATGAAGCGCCTGACCGACTATGTGGTCTACATCATTATGTTTCCACAGCTGATAGCCGGTCCCATTGTGCGCTATACCGACATCGCCGACCAAATTACTGCCCAACGCCGTCTGCGCTGGGCGGAATGCCTGCAGGGTTTCTACCGCTTTACGGTGGGCCTGTGCAAGAAGGTACTGGTGGCCGACGTCATTGGTCGCACGGTAGACGTGGCGTTGGGTGGGGACCTTGCGGCCATGGACATGGGCACGGCCTGGATTACCATCATCGCCTACACCATGCAGCTCTACTTCGACTTCTCGGGCTACAGCGACATGGCCATCGGCCTCGGCCGCATCATGGGTTTCAAGTTCCCTGAGAATTTCAACAACCCCTACACCTCCACCAGCATCACCGAGTTTTGGCGCCGTTGGCATATCACCCTTGGCACCTTCATGCGCAACTATCTCTACATCCCTCTGGGGGGCAACCGCCGTGGGACGGTGCGCACCTATTTGAACCTCTGGGTGGTCTTTCTGCTCAGCGGCCTCTGGCATGGGGCCAGTTGGAACTTCGTCCTTTGGGGTGCCTATCATGGCTGTTTTCTGGTGCTGGAGAGATTTCTGTCGCGCCATGTCCCGGCCTTCGACACCAAACGGCGACACCCCCTTTTCGTGCTGCCCACTTTCATCATCTTGGTGGTCGGTTGGTCGCTCTTCCGTATAGAGGACTTGCCCACCTGCTGGCAGTTTGTCCGTCGGCTGTTCTCGTTTGACTTTGCTGGGTTCTCCCTGTCGCAACAGCCGCAGTTCTATGTCATGCTGGTGGTGGCCCTCTGCTTTTCTTTCCTTACGTTGCTGCCCTTTGGCCGCAGGCTGGAGCAGGCGGTGTTCTACACCGATTATCGCCGCCCATCGGTCCACCTTTTGGTATGGCTGGCGGCCTGCCTGCTTTTCTTCTTCTGCCTGAGTGCGCTTACGGCCACCGACTTCAGTCCCTTCATCTATTTCCGATTCTAGCCATGCAACGCCTCCCCAAAATACTCTGTCTGACCACTATGGCCCTCATGCTGCTCACCATTGCGCAGGGTTTCTGGCACGTTATTCCGGTAAAGCCACTGAAAGGTGTCTATGTCAGTGCCGAGAAGCCGCAGTTTACCTTTCAGGCATTCCTTACGGGTCAGTGGCAGCAGGCCCTCGACACCTACGCCAAGGAGCATCACGGCTTTCGCGAACCGGCCATACGGATGTACAATCAGTACCTTTGGACGGCCTACCACAAGTCTACCAACCCCGGCTCTGTGGTGCTGGGCCAGCACGACTATCTCTTCGAACCGTGGTTTGTGGACGAGTATTACACGGACTGTTTCCCTCATTTCTATTCCGACAGCATACCTGACTATGAGCGGGAGAATGTCTTCTTCCGTCGCATCAGCCGCCTCTCCAAGTTGCAGAAAATACTTGAAGAACAGGGCGTTCACCTGTTTCTTGCCATGCTCCCGGGCAAGGAGCGCATCTATCCGCAGTATCTGCCCGACCGTGGGGCCGAGGCCCGTGGCAGCCGTACCCTCGGACACCATCGCGCCTACGATTTCTACAGTAAGTGGTGCAACCCCTACGGCATCCGCCATGTGGATATCTGCCATTGTTTCGACTCCCTCAAGGGCCGCACGCCCTATCTGCTCTTCACCCAAACCGGCACCCACTGGAGCAGCATTGCCAGCACCTATGCTTTCGACTCCGTCATGCGTTTCATGCAGACCTTCGGCCCCGAAATACGCCCCGTCACCCTCGGGCAACCCTACCACGCCCGCACCCGCGAGCCCGATGCCGACCTAGACGACCTGCTCAACAAGACCTTCCATATCCCCACCGAGCGCAACCAGTATGTCGACGTCGCGCTGGCCGACCCTGCCCCCGAGCGCAATCCGTCGCTGATTGTCATTGGCGACTCTTTCTTCTGGAACGTCCTGTACAACTACCCCGTCCAGCAACTCTTCTCCAATTTTCGCTATTGGTACTATTTCAGCACCATCTACTATGACCCTGACCACGAGCAGGTGGCCGACATCGACCTGGTGGAACAATTGCTCAGTGCCGACTATGTGATGCTCTCCTACTGCACCGTGCAGCTCTACAACTTGGGCAACGGTTTCGTCAATCGTGCCCTCTTGGAGCTCTGCTACGACCCCGAGCAGATACAGGCCGTCCGCGACAGCCTGGCCGCCACCCCCTCGCCCCTCAGTGTTGACGAGCGCATTGACCGCAATATGGAGCAGTACTTCCCCGAGTTGGCCCAGTCCGAGCCCACGGTTCGCTGCTCCCGATTGAGGAAAAGAGACCAGACACAATAAAAAATGCACAATCGCGTTACCCCTTTGATATGAAAAAACTCCTTGCCATAATGTTGTCCCTCCTGCCCCTTTGGACCATGGCGCAGGAATACGATTTCGCCAAGAAGGTTGGCGGCAACACCCTCTATTTTGCCATTCTCACCACTGGCGGCAAGAACGGTCCCACAGTGGAAGTCACTTTTCCCAATACGGAAGAAAACCCATGGAAGGGCTACTCCAAGCCCCGCGGGCAGGTGGACATCCCCGAGGTGGTGACCCCCGACCGCTCCAAGGACAAGAACGCCGACCCCGAGGACGATGACACCACTGTCTACAAGGTGGTCTCCATCCGCTACAACGCCTTCCAAAACTGTGACCGCATCACGCGGCTGACCCTGCCGTCGACTATCAAAAAGATAGAGGAATATGCTTTCGATGGCTGCAAACGCATCGAATACTTGGTCTGTCAGGCCCTTGAGCCCCCTCGGTTGGACGAGTCCTCCTTTGACAAGGTGGACATCAACATCCCTGTGCGTGTCCCCACCGGCACATTCGAGAAGTACAAAGAAGCCCTCGGCTGGCGTGTCTTTTCCGAGATAATAGAATATTAGCCCAGTAATTCTCCCTCCAACGATGGTGAAATACTGGTGAAAAGTGAATGGTAGATAGACATTTCAATTCTAAGATTGCCAATCAACAATCAATAATCGCTAAAAAAATAACAAACACCCCAATAGAGATGACCCCAAACGAAATCAATACCCGCGAAGCCAAAGCCCGCCAGTTGCATGAGCAAGGCTATAACTGCTGCCAGTCGGTAGTGCTGGCCTTTGCCGACCTCCTCCCCATCGCCCCCGAGGCAGCTGCCCAAATGTCGTCCACCTTCGGCCGCGGCATGTCGGGCATGCAGCAAACCTGCGGCTGTGTCTCTGCCATGGCCATGGTGTGCGGCCTTTGCGGCCAGTCGGCACAGTTCAAAGGGCTTGCCGTGCGTTTCCGCGAAGAGAACGGCGAACTCAACTGCCCCGCTCTCCTGCGCCTGCAAGGCCGCGGCCATTCGTGCAACGACCTGGTGGCCTGTGCTGCCCGCCTGTTGGCAGAAGCCCTTTAGTGCCATTATCACTCTCTTATCGCCATGATTTACGACACGCTTGACCATATCGCCCGCTACGAGTCCCTGCTCCCCGGCCTTGCCGAAGGACTCCGTTTCATCCAGCAGGCACCGGCCGACATCACACCTGGCCGCCACAGCCTTTCGGGCGACAACTACGCCAATGTCGACCTCTACACCACCCGTGAAGTCAACCCGGTGGGCTATGAGGCTCACCGCAAGTATATCGACATCCAGTTTCTGCTCTCGGGCGAAGAGGAGGTGTTGGTGCGCCCGATTGACCAACTCGTCTGCACCTCGCCCTACGACGCGGCCCGCGACGTGGCCTTCTTCCGCCATGCCGACCCCACCGCCACGGTGCGACTGGGCCATGGCAGTTTCGTTGTCCTATTCCCCAATGACGGGCACGAACCCCAGCACGCGGTTTCACAGCCCCTCCCCGTCAAAAAAATAGTCGTCAAGATAGCCCTGCCCTGAGCACTTGGCAAATCCATCAATAACAATCGAAATATGGAAATCTTCACCCTTACCAATCAAGGCGGCATGACCGCCCGCATTGCCAACTACGGCGGTCGCATCCTCTCCCTTATTGTCCCCGACTGCCATGGCCGCCCACAGGACGTGGTGCTGGGATTTGACCGTCCCGAAGACTATCTGCAGGAGAACCACCAGACCGACTTTGGCGCAGCCATAGGGCGTTATGCCAATCGACTGGGCAACGGCCGCATTACCGTGGACGGCAAGACCTACCAGCTGCCGCAGAACAATGGGCCCCACTGTCTGCACGGTGGCCCCAACGGATGGCAATACCAACTTTTCGATGTGGAGAGCAGCACTCCCAACTCGCTGGTGCTCACACTGGTCAGCCCCGACGGCGACAACGGTTTCCCTGGTGAGGTGCATGTCCGGCTGGCCTACACCCTCACCGACGACAACCGGCTGGATATTCGCTATGGTGCGGTCTCCAATGCACCCACCGTCATCAATATGACCAACCACAGCTATTTCAACCTCAATGGCGACGGCAACACCTCTATTCTCAACCACCTGCTGACCATCGACGCCGACCGATATACACCTATCGACGGCACCTTTCTGCCCGTTGGCACCATCGAATCTGTGGCCGGCACCCCCTTTGACTTTCGTGCGCCCAAGGCCGTGGGGCGCGACATTGCCACCGACCACCCGCAGTTGCACAACGGCCACGGCTATGACCACAACTGGGTGCTCAACACACGCGGCGACGACACCCGTCCCTGCGCCCGCCTTGAAAGTCCCGCAACAGGCATTGTGATGGAGGTTTTCACCTCCGAGCCTGGTATGCAGGTATATACTGGCAACTTCCTAGACGGCAGCCTGAAGGGCAAAGGCGGCATCGCCTACGCGCAGCGCAGTGCTATTTGCCTAGAGACGCAGAAGTATCCCGACAGCCCCAACAACCACTGGCCCGAGTCCAATGCTTTCCTCAATCCCGGCCAGACCTTCTCCAGCCATACGGTTTTCGCTTTTGCGGCTTGCTAGTTTCCTGTGGGAGTGATTGTTCCATGGCATTCTTTATCGTGTGCGATGGAATTGGGCGTGTCAATGAAAGGCTGAGGTATTGCCTTCGTATTTTTGATGAGAATTGGCTGTATGCCCAAATCCGCACCACTACCCCAACGTTCCCTATCCGTTCGTCAGTTGGGTGAGTAGCGGGTGTGATGCCCTTTTCATGCTCGGCTGTAGTGATGATGAGCCAGGGTAACGGTGCGTAATCTGACTTATATAAGTGCATTAGATGTCCTCCATGGCTTGGAAGGCTGGTCACTTTGGCGGGGCCTATAGATACAAAAAGCCGCCCACGGGGTGGACGGCTTGATATGGTAGGGTGTAATCGGGTGGGATTACATGTTCTCGGCGTAGGAGATGTATTTGTCGGCTTCGCCGTACTCGGGGCTCTCAGGATAGTTGTCCTTGATTTGCTGGAAACGTTTGACGGCGGCTTCTTTGTTGCCGAGCTTGAGCTGCATCATGCCGGCCTTCCACAGTGCGGTGGGGGTGACGATGAAGTCGTTGGACTTGGCGGCGGCTTTGTCGTAGTAGTTGGCGGCCTCTTGGGTCTCGTTCATTTCGGCGTAGCAGTCGCCGATCAGCATGATGGCTTCGGTGCCGGTGAAGGTGTCTTTGCCTTTGTAGGATTTGAGGAGGGAGATGGCCTCATCATATTTGCCGAGGTTGAGTTGGCAGATGCCGGCGGCATATTTGGCCAGGTTGCCGGACTTGGTGGAGCCGTACTGGTCGATGATGTCGAGGAAGCCCATGAATTGGTCGTCGCCGTTGAGGGCTTTCTCAAAGTCGCCCTCCTGGAACCACTGCTCGGCGGCAAACATGTCTTCGGCAGCTCGCTGCTGGCGAGGATGGGCATAGAGGCCAATGTAGGCCCAGATGGCCAAAGCAACCAGCACGACGGCACAAACGGCGATAGTGATCGTTTTTTTGTTCTTCTCGATAAACTGTTCGGTTTTTGCGATAACGCCGCTAACCTCAAGATTTTTCTCTTCGTTTTGCTCTTTCATTCTATATGTAATTTTATTTTTTCGAGGTTGCAAAATTAGTCATTTTTTTCCATTGAAACGAAATTATTTTTTTTGGAGGCTGATATTTTATACACATTTTTATTTTTAACATTTCGTATTTTGTTGCATTATAGTATTTTATGGCTGATGCACGAAAAAAAATCGGTTAAAAAAAGTTTTTATAGCTTTTTTTGCATATCTTTGCAAATTAGATTTTAATCGTGATTAAAGTAAAAAAGTTTAGTAGAAATGAATACGAAAGTCAAATATCTCGGCTTAGAACTGAAAAGTCCTATCATCGCTGCCAGTAGTGGAATGACGTCCAATATCGACAATTTGGTCAAGTTGGAACGTGCGGGTGCGGGAGCTGTGATTTTGAAGTCTATTTTCGAGGAGCAGATTATTTATGATATCAAGCGCAATACGCATGTTTTTGCTCCGGTGGGCAACTATGGCGCCAGCTATGAATACATAGCCCAACATGTGGCCGACAACTCGGTGTCGAAGCATTTCGAACTTATCCGACTGGCAAAGGAGAACCTTTCGATTCCGGTTATTGGAAGCATCAATTGTTTCTCGCACGAGAATTGGATTACGTATGCCAAACAGTTCCAGGAGGCGGGCTGCGACGCTCTGGAGTTCAATATGGCCATCATGCCTTTCGATGCCAGCCTTTCGGCTGACGACGTGGAGCGCACTTTCTCCGACATCATCCAGTCGGTCCGCAAGACGGTTTCTATCCCCATCAGTGTGAAGGTGAGCACTTATTTCACCGACCTGGCCAAGTTCATGCAGCAGCTCTCGTGGTCGGGCATTCAGGGCATCACGATGTTCAATAAGGCCCTGCAGCTGGATATAGACACCGAGACGGAGACGATTTGCAACGCCGACTCGCTGACGGCCCCCAGCGAGCTGTACAACACCATCCGCTGGACGGCTATCCTGAGCAACAAGCTCCGCTGCGACCTTAGTGCTTCGACGGGTGTGACCGACGGCAGGGATGTGGTGAAGCTGATTCTGGCCGGTGCCAACACGGTTCAGGTGGCTTCCTGTCTCTATCGCAATGGGCTGGGCTATATGTCCGACCTCAACAAAGGATTGCAGGATTGGATGAAGCAGAAAGGATATGAGGACATCAGCCAGTTCCGTGGCAAGTTGGCCCTCAAGTCCAACGACAAAGCAGCCATGCTCATGCGAACCCAGTTTATGAACTATTTTGCCGAGATTAAATAACCCCTCGGTGCCAATGTATTATTTTTATTAACCCTAAGTTCTCTCTCTTATGGACAATGCACAAGACAAACCCGTGAGTTTCTTCCGTTTTGAAGACCTCCGCATTTACGCTAAATCAATCGACTACAGTGCTTGGCTGGTTTCCCACTTGGCCGAACCGACCAACGAAAAGCAACGCAGTCTCATCAGCTCGTTCTGCCATTCTTCTTATGACATCGCGCTTAACATTGCCGAAGGCTCTTCGCGCAACAAAAGCCAGTTCGAGCATTGCCTTAAGATTTCCAAGACTGCCATCCGCGAGTGCATTGTCTACACGGCTATCGCCTTTCAGACCGGCCTCTTCGATGAGGAAACCTGCAACCAGTCGCGTGAGTATCTCATGGAGCTCACCCGCATGATTGGAGCGTTGATTATCTCGCTGCAGCGTGGCGGCCGTCGCCGTGAGGAGTTCGATAACGTCACCGAGCCCGTCTCCGACACGGTTGATGACGATTTGGATTCAATAGACACTAACTTTTAAACACCCAAAGGATTAGCTCTCAGGTCAGGCCTCCCCCCTGACCTGAGTTGCCATTGCAATATAATGTACCCAAAAATAGAAAATCTTCACTTTACAGAGACCGGCAATTTCTTTTTGATTGCCGGTCCGTGTGTTATAGAGGACGACAAGAGTCCTTTCGCCATTGCCGAACGGCTGGCGGCCATCACGGAACGGCTGCATATCCCCTTTGCCTTCAAGGCCAGCTATCGCAAGGCCAACCGTTCGCGCATCGACTCCTTTACCGGCATCGGTGATCGCGAGGGGCTGGAGGTGCTGCAGGAGGTGCACAGGCGTTACGGCATACCCGTAGTGACCGACATTCATGGCGAGGAGGATGCCGCCATGGCCGCCCCCTATGTGGACGTGTTGCAGATACCGGCTTTCCTCTGCCGCCAGACTTCGCTGCTGCAGGCAGCCGCCGAGACGGGCCGCTGCGTCAACATCAAGAAGGGGCAGTTCCTCTCGCCCGAGGCCATGACTTATGCCGTGGAGAAGGTGACCCACTTCGGGGGCACCGATGTCATGCTCACCGAGCGCGGCACCACCTTTGGCTATCAGGACCTCGTGGTGGACTTTCGCAGCGTCCCCCTGATGCAGCAGAACCAGGTGCCGGTCGTCGTGGACATCACCCATTCGCTCCAGCGGCCCAACCAGACTTCCGGCGTGACCGGTGGCAACCCCGAGATGATTGAAACTATCGGGCGTGCGGCGGTGGCTGTGGGGTGCGACGGCATCTTTATGGAGACCCACCCCAATCCTGCCGTGGCCAAGTCGGACGGTGCCAATATGTTGCGCCTCGACTTTGCCGAACCACTCCTGCAGCGGCTGCTCAAAATCCACCAGGCGGCACGATGCTAGTTATTAGTTAATATTCAGCGGCCACTCTATTTTTTTATTATATACTTTTCACTTTCCTTATGCAACTAAACTTAGAAAGACCTATTGTTTTTTTCGACCTAGAGACCACAGGTGTCAATGTGGGTGTCGACCATATTGTCGAAATTTGCCTTCACAAAGTACTGCCCGGGGGTGCCACCGAGACCCGCGTCTACCGCATTCGCCCCGTGGATGCCAAAGGACAGACTGTCCATATTCCCGAGTATACCACTGCCATCCATGGTATAAGCGATGCCGACGTGGCCGACAAGCCTTCTTTCAGTGAGTTGGCTCCAGATGTGGCCGCCTTTATCGGCGATGCCGACTTGGCGGGCTATAACTCCAACAAGTTCGACGTGCCCATGCTGGTGGAGGAGTTTCTCCGTGCCGACGTGCCCTTCAACCTCAAAAGCCGCCGCCTGATTGACGTGCAGAACATCTTCCACAAGATGGAGCAGCGCACCCTCAAGGCCGCCTACCGCTTCTATTGCCACAAGGAGTTGGAGAATGCCCACAGTGCCGATGCCGACACCCTGGCCACCTATGAGGTGCTTATGGCCCAGCTGGACCGCTACAAAGATGTCGAGTACACGGCCCCCGACGGCACCGTCAGCAAACCTGTGGTGAACGACATGGAACAGCTCAGCCGTTTCAGCCGTGCCAGCCAGTGGGCCGACCTGGTGGGGCATATCGGCTATGATGCCCAAGGCCGCGAGATTTTCAACTTCGGCAAACACAAAGGCAAACCCCTCGAACAGGTCTTCTCCCGCGAGCCCGCCTACTACGACTGGATGATGAAGGCCGACTTCCCACTCTCTACCAAGGCCCTCATTACCGAGGTGTGGACCAACATGAAAAGCAAGAAACTCCTCGACCTCAAGCTGCATTTTGGAGCTGGGAATTGAGGCGGGAGCCGTCATTGTACACTGAGTGGGCGGCAGCCACTCAGAATACAGAATTGCAATGGCTGCCGCCCCACGCAGATTTCAGAGCTCAGAATTCAAAAGTTCTCTCTATATTGAGAAAAATGTCTGTTTTTGCGGGGAAGTTTTAAGTATGGAGAGAATTTTGGTGACGGCTTGGCAGGGCAGTATGAATCCCTACAAGTTGTCATCATATCTGGCATTTTTAGCACCTGAAGACTGTGGTTCTATATTGTACATTGTACACTATACACTGTAATCTACCTATCCCTAGACTCTTGACAAGTTTTTGGGGAAAGACTTTCCGTATCAAATAAAAATAGTATATTTGCAAATGCAGAACGAAGAGAACTGCGTCTGCAAATGATTGAGAAAGCGCATTTTCGCTCTATTCCTGCTTGGTGAAACTGGACATTTCGCAAAAAGAAAACAAGGAATACGAGGGAGATGAATGCTCCTGTTGGAATGTATAATACCATAGATACATCCACTTGTGGAGCGATTCACCCAAACCTTGTTTTTGTTTTCGGGAGTCCAGCCCCACCAAGAAAATAGGGTCATAATGGATGGCTCCACTTTCTTGTATTGTGATTAACGTGTTGCCGAGCCGCAACACAGACAAAAACACACAATATGAGAAAACATATACTTTCTTTTGTCTTGCTGCTAGTTACAGGACTTGCAAGTGCCTATGCTTATGACTTCTCTGCCGTAGCACCTTCTGGACAAGAACTGTATTATGATATCTTATCATCAACTACAGTGAGTGTGACATGTCCGAATAATAATATTCCTTGGTTCGGTCACACTATGCCTTCCGGGGCTTTGACTATCCCCTCATCTGTCACATACGGAGGTACCACGTATGCCGTTACCAAAATTGGATCTAAGGCATTTTTTCAATGTAGCGATCTCTTGTCGGTCACCATTCCGACTACTGTTGTAGCCATTGATACCGCATCATTTGTAGGGTGCACCGGCCTCACTTCTATTACTATTCCTAACTCTGTCACCCATATTTATAATGCTGCTTTCCAAGATTGTACTGGTCTCACTTCTATCACTATTTCTAACTCCGTCACCCATATTTATAATGCTGCTTTTGAGGGATGTACTGGTCTCACTTCTATTACTATTCCTAACTCTGTCACCCATATTTATCTTGCTGCTTTTGAGGGATGTACTGGTTTGACAACTGTGAATTATAATGCTGATAGTTGTACAACTGTTTGGGGATCACCATTCAACGGGGATACAAATATTACGACCATCAATATAGGTCAGAATGTGAAAATAATCCCAGCAAATGCTTTTAACGGATGTACTGGCGTTACTTCGATCACGATACCGAGAAATATTAAAAGTATTGGGGGTAATGCCTTCTGGGGTTGTACTAACCTAACAACCGTAAACTTTAATGCCGACAGCTGCACCAATATGGGATACGATAGTGATAGTAATTATGTACACTATGTGTTTGGGAGTAGTGTCAATACCGTAAACATAGGCAGCCATGTCAAGATGATTCCGGATGGCGGGTTCAGCGGTTGTACGAATCTACAGTCTATTACGATTCCTGATTCGGTGGAGTCGATAGGTAACTTATCGTTTCTTAATTGTACTGGGCTTACCTCGATTACTATTCCACGAAGAATTAGAAGCATTGGAGGCGGTGCTTTCGCGGGATGTTGTACCCTTACAACCGTAAACTTTAATGCCGACAGTTGCACCAATATGGGTTACTATAGTGATTATAATTCAGTAGATTATGTGTTTAACAATTGTAATGTCAGTACAGTAAACATTGGCAACCATGTTAAGATGATTCCCGATGGGGGATTCAGTGGTTGTACGAATCTACAGTCTATTACGATTCCTGATTCGGTGGAGTCGATAGGTAACTTATCGTTTTTTAATTGTACTGGACTTACCTCGATTACTATCCCCAGAAGAATCAAAGGCATTGGCCTCAATGCGTTCTATGGCTGTAGTAACCTTGCAACCGTAAACTTCGATGCCGACAGCTGCACGAATATGGGGTACCGTGGAAATTATAGTGTGTATCCTGTGTTTGCTAATTGTAATGTCAGTACAGTAAACATAGGCAGCCATGTCAAGATGCTTCCTGACGGTGGATTCTCTCGTTGTTCGAATCTTCAGTCGATTACGATTCCTGATTCTGTGGAATCAATAGGCATTCTGTCGTTCAGGGGCTGCACAGGTCTCACTTCGATTACTATTCCCAAAAGAATCAAAAGTATTGGAGACTATGCGTTCTATGGTTGTAGCAACCTTGCAACTGTAAACTTCAATGCCGATAGCTGTACCTATATGGGTTATGATACTAATACGCATGCAATCTGTCGCACATTTGCTAATTGTGGCATTAATGCAATTAATATAGGTGATAATGTTAAAAAAATACCGGCTTTTGCATTTGATGGTTTAAGAGGAGTAAGAACCATTATAATACCAGATTTGGTAGAATATGTTGGTGATGGAGCATTCCATTCTTGTGACAGTTTAGAATCTCTTGTTATTGGTAATTCTGTGGATTCGATAGGAGGCGGAGCTTTTTATGGTTGCACAGGGCTGACAAGCATCACCGCAAAGCCAACGGTCGCCCCCAGGGCTGGTCTCAACGCTTTTTACAACGTCCCAGACTCTATCCCTGTATTTATCCCCTGTGGAAGCACCGCTTCGTATGCTGAACGCTGGAGCAACTTTAACAACTTTGTTGGGGTGCTGGATGCCACAGTGAACGTATCGTCAATAGACGAGACAATGGGCTCGGCATCGGTGGTCACCCAGCCCACCTGTTCGGAGCCAACTGCTACCATTGCTGCTACTCCCTACACAGGCTACCTCTTTGCCCATTGGAGCGATGGCGATACGGCAAACCCTCGTATGCTAACCATCGACAGGGATACACTTCTCACTGCATACTTTGCGCTGTTACCCGATACCGTCACCTACCATGACACAATAGTTGTCCGCGACACCTTTTTTACACATGACACAACGATTGTGCATGATACCACTTATGTGGACATTTTTATTCACGATACTACGATTGTGCACGATACCACTATTGTCACTAACATTATCCATGATACCATAATTGTGAATAACTATATCCATGATACAGTTGTGGTGAACAACTATATTTACGATACGGCATTTGTTCACGATACAACCATTGTTAACAACTATATCCACGACACTACCATTGTGAATAACTACGTCCATGATACAGTTGTGGTGAACAACTTTATTCACGACACGACATACATTCACGATACGACCTTTGTTGACAACTTTATCCACGATACCATAACGGTTATGGTGCCAATAGATTACTACACGTTGTCGATAGTTTCAGAGCAACCGACAAAGGGCATTGTCGTAGGGTCGGGTACATTTAGCGATGGCACTGTGGTTGAGATTGCTGCCATATCAGTATTGGGAAATCACTTTGTGCAATGGAGTGATGGAAGCTCAGAGAATCCACGCCACGTGACGGTGACAAGTGACATGAATATGACTGCCTCTTTTATTGAAGATGAGGTAGGTGTTTCGGATGTACAGCCTTCGGGCGTAACAATCACTGCGCAGGGCAATGTCATTACCGTGCAGGGGGCTGAAGGGCAGCGAGTCCGCATCTTTGATGTGGTGGGACGTTTGCTCAGTACCGAACAGACTGTTGCCGAGACTCAGCACTTCCGTATGATGGCAACGGGTGTCTATCTTGTGCAGGTGGGCGACTATGCTGCCCAACGAGTGGTAATAAGGTAGAACGCCGAGGCTACCAAAATGAATAAAGAGGGCTCCTTTGGCAAAAGGGAGCCCTCTTTTACTGCAATAATATCCTTTATTTGATGTCTAATGAGAGCATGGGGCGGCCTTCGATGGTGCCGTCGAGGTGGTCGCCAATCTTCACGGGGCCGACACCGGCGGGGGTGCCGGTATAGATGAGGTCGCCGGTGCGCAGGGTGATGAAGCGCGAGACGTAGGCGATGAGGTGGTCCACGTCGAAAATCATGTCGCCGCTGTTGCCCTGCTGCACCAGGTTGCCGTTGATTTTGAGGTCGAAATTGAGGTCATTGATGGGCTTGCCCAACTCTTCGAGGGTCACAAAGGGACCCATCACGGCACTGCCGTCAAAGCCTTTGGCCAGCAGCCAGGGCATGCTGCGCTCTTTGAACCCTTTCTGCATGTCGCGGGCGGTGAAGTCGATGCCGAGGGCCACGGAGTCGTAATACTTGTGGGCAAACTCGGGCTTGATGCACTTGCCCAGACGTTTGATTTTCACCACTAGTTCGGCCTCGTGCTGCACATCCTGCGAGAAGTCAGGATAGAAGAAAGGCATCTGTTTCTGGTTCAGTGCGCTGTCGGGTTTCATGAAGAAGACGGGCTCGGTCGGCACGGCCGACTGCATCTCTTTGGCATGGGGCGCATAGTTGCGCACTACACATAATATTTTCATTGTCCTTTGTAATTTGTTTGTTAATGATGATTGGTGATAAGTTTAGTGTACAATTCTCAACTCTCAATTCTCAACTCTCAACTCTCAATTCTCAACTCTCAACTCTCAATTTCCACCTCTCACTTCGTATGCCACAATGTCGATGCGGCGGTTGTGGGCGGCCTGCATGTCGTAGACCGACCGCACGCTCTTGGGGTTGCGCAGGGGGCTGGCTGCGGCCACCACCTCCTCGCCGGGGGCTCCGTTGGCCACGGTCTCAATGCGGAGGCTTCCATTCTCCAGGTAGGGGAGGAGAACACCGTTGTTCCAACGCTTGAGTGAGTTGCGGAAGCAGTCGATGCGCCGTTTGGAGATATTCACGTTGTAGAGGCTCTCAAACAGCGGGCTGGCATAGCCGTTGATGGTGATGTTCACTCGCTTGCCGGCTTTGAGGTCGGCATAGAGGTATTGCATGAATTTGAGCATGTCGCTATGCCCCTTCTTCAATTCAAACTCGAAGAAGTAGTCCACCCCTTTCTGGATGGAGTCCCACTTGCGACGGTCCACTGGGCTGGACTGTGCTCCTTTATACTCTTCCCGCAGTTGCATGTAGCGTTGCCAGGTGGCGGTGTAGTCGAGGCGGGTGGTGGTGTCGAGGGTCTTGGCATCGGGCTCGTCGTTGTGGAAATAGAGGCTCAGCGGCAGCAGTTCTTTCACGCTGTGGGTTTGGAAGGTGTCGACATAGACTATGGGCTGCTCCGCGGAGTCGGGTTTGGTGAAAATGCGGCGCCAGCGATAGAGGTCGTTGCAGCAGTTCTCGCTGGTCTTATAGAGCGAGCCGGGGCGGTTGGAGGCCAGAAAGCCGCAGGCCGTCACTATTTCGTTATCTTTTAACCCCTCCTGCGGGCAACGGCAGCGGCAGGGTTGGAAACTGAAGTAGAGGTCGTCGTACTCGGTGTTGATTTCCTCGCCGAGATTTACGGGCGTGCTCCATGTGTTGCGCATTCCTTCGGACTGGTAGATGTCTATGCCGCCATGGCCTCCTGCACGGTTGCTGCTGAAGTAGAGGATGCCCTCTTCGTTGCTATAGTATGGGGTCACATCGTTGCTGTCGCTGTTCACAGGTGCGCCCAGGTTGGTGCAGTTGCCGGGAGTGCCTTCGCTGATGATGATGGCATACCAGATGTCCATGCCGCCCAGCCCGCCCGGCCGGTCCGAGCTGAAGTAGAGGATGGTCTGGCCCGTGGGCAGGTAGCCTATGCTGGGGTGGCTGCTGTTGTAGCCGCTCAGGTTCACGTTGCCCTTCAGCTTCTGCAACTTGCCCCACCGTTTGTTCACGCGGTGCGAGTAGTAGATGTGGTTGACGCTCCTGTCGCCCGACTCGCTGCGGGTGATGTAAATGATGTCGCCCTTGGGGTCGTAGGCCACGTTGCCGTTGTTCATGCCGTTGGCGTTCAAGCCCCACTGGTTCAGGACGCCCCGCCCGATGGTTCCGGCAGTGTCTATGGGGGCCTCATAGATCTCGGTCAGGATGGGGTTGAAGTCCACCAGATACAGCCGCGGGGTTTCCTCCATCTGCATAGTGGTGTAGAGAATCACGCTGTCGTCCACGATGACGGCACCCGTCTCGCTGCCAGTGGTGTTGATGCTGTCGTGCAAATGGGTCACCTCGTAGCGCAGGTTCTGCCCCCACCCCAGAGTTACCATCAGCACGGCTCCTATGGCCAAAACAATTCTTTTCATATAGTATCCTTTCAATTTAAAAAACTAAAAGTAAAAACTAAAAGTGATTAGAC
>DFDY01000056.1 GCA_002368955.1 Bacteroidales bacterium UBA3816 | reverse complement strand
TATCAAACTAGAGCCTAATTTGTTTTGAGAGCGCGTGCCTCCGGCACGCTAAGATGTATCTGCTTCTTCGAGAGGTTGCCCTTTGTGGGCAATTTATAGAAGTCCCATTTAAAATTCGTTTCCTTATCGGAACTATTACCTTTGCCTACCCGTTATCTTGTCACATGCGGCCAACATACCCGGCAGCACCAGTAGCACCAGCAATACGGTGGCCAGCGCCCCTACAGAGATGGCTCTTACGATTGAAGCAATTGTAGGGTCGGAAACTAGCACAGCCATAGCTCCCGGCACGAGTATCAGTATCAGTCCCGAGGTGAGGATGGTATTGATGGACCCTTTGTAGGCCTCTTTCAGTGATTCACCGATACCGAGTGTAGCCCGTTTCTCGCGGTAGTAGTTGGCAAAAAGGATTCCATAGTCGATGGCCGCGCCCATCAATATGCTCTGCACTATCAGGTAGGCCAAATAAAGCAGCGAACCGCCCCCGATGGCACTGACCGACACATTCACAAATACGCCTGTCATCACCGTGGCCACCAGCAGCAGTGCCACCAACAGCGACCTAAAGGTCAGCAGCACAATCAGAAGTATGGCGGCAATGGTCAGCAATGTCACCACGGTCATCTCCCTTTGGAAACCAGCCTTCATCTCCGAAAGCATAACCGATTCTCCCACGGAGTAATAGCCGCTGGGTAGGTATTGACCGCATAATTGGTTGTATCTTTCGATAAAGGCATATGTTTCGTCCGATTCACTCGGCAGGTTGGTGATAACAAGGGCTAGCGAATGCTTGTCGGAGCGCAGTCTGCCCAAACCTTCGTCTAAGGCATTCTGAATCTTGCCAAAACCATCTCTCATGTCGGGGGTGATGAATTGTGCAAAACGAGTGTCGTTGACTACTGAATCGCCAAGGAATGAGACCATTCCGTCCAATGTAAGGGTCCAACTTTCGTCATACAGTCTGCTGCCGCCATAGTAGAGATACAGTAGTTCCACTAGGTCCCGTCCCACGGGCTCGCCCATGGCGCTGAAATTCTGCGCCATCTCGGCTGCGGTGTATTGGCGGTTTCCGTACAGCATCTCGTCCAAGAGGTTCAAAGGCTCTTGCAGCAACTCTTCCTCCACGATGGTGGTGTCTGCCGTGGTTTCTATTGGCGGTGTGGGTATTGAGGGTTCTAGGGTGGGTTCTGGCGTTTTTTCGGGTGCGGTTGATACTATCTCGGGAGACATGGTCTGGGCCGTAAGGGCGGAGTCCATGGTCAACTGTAGGGCTAAGAGCTGTTGGCGTTGGTCTTCTTTAATCATGGCGGCCAGTGCCTTGCGTTTCAGAATGTCTTCGGTCAGGAAATGAACGAACTCCACTGGCGTAAGTCTGCCGTTGTTTTTCTTGGCCAGACGGTAGACCATCTTTGCCTGACCCGCATCCATGCCTAAGTATGTTGCCATCTCATCGCTGCTGAGTTGCTTTTTCAATAGGGTGGTGTCGCTGTATGGCGAATAGACGGGGACGGGTGCTGTTGCCGTGACTGTTTCTGTCTGTGGCGTTTGGTCTTCAGGTTGAGGCATCTCCTCTACGGTGATGTCTAGGCCCTCGGCCAAAACTTCCACCTCCATCTCGGTGCTGTCCTCGGTGAGTTGCTCTTCTACCTGATTGTTCAGTTGCCTAAAGTCGTCCAGCAGGGCCATTTTCTGTTTCATTTCGTCGCTCATCTGGCTGGCAATAACCGAGTTGGGGTCCTTGGCCTGGGTTAGGATGAAGTCGGCCAGTTGGTTGAATCCAATCCGCTGTAGGTGTTGACCGTGAGCGGCAAAGTACACCAGCCGCAGCACGTCTTCCGAGAGCATGTCCATAGACACCCCTCCCATAAGGCTGTCGGCTCCCTCCATCATCTGTGTCATGTTTTGTAAGGCGGCAACCATCTGTGGAGCAGTGTATTCCCGCTGCATCAGCGAAGGGTAAGAGAGCACCATCTCCACCCCATTACACTTCATCAGCGAGTCCGTCAGCTCGGCCACATGGCTTTCGTCGGCATTGTCGTAGACGAGCACCACGGGGTTCTTTTTTGGGAAGTATTGGTTGATGGTCGAGGCCTGCGCATATTGGAATGAGATGGGAGTTTGGTTGTGGAGGATATAGGAACCGACCAGCAGTCCTACAAACAGCACAGTCAGAGGAATGCGGTATTTCTGGCTGAAGCGGGCCAACCAGTCGGTGGGGAACTGGAGCACCCGTTTGCGGGAGCGTTCTATGCCTTTCTCAAACAGTAGAATTAACGAGGGCAGGACAGTGAAATTGCACACCAAACTGCAGAGTACTCCTTTGCTCAGCACGATGCCGAGGTCGGCACCAATCTTCAACTTCATGAAGACCAGCATCATCAACCCCACAATGGTGGTCAGTGCGCTGCTGAGTATAGAGCCTGAAGCACTCCGGATGGCCTGCTGCATGGCTGTGGTGCTGTCGTTGGTCATCATCCGTTCCTGCCGAAAGCGGTTGATGAGGATGATGCTGTAGTCCATGGAGAGCACCAGCTGCAGGATGGCCACTATTGAATTGGTGGTAACGGACACGCTGGGCAGCAGGGCGTTGGTGCCAATGTTGAGCAGCACTGCTATGCCGGTGGAGGCTAGGAAAAGCACGGGCTCCAGCCATGAGGCACACATGGCAAAAAGAATGATGAGCAGCAGCATCAAGGCACCCAGCAGCATCTTGGGCTCGGCTGTGGTGCCGTCTTGGGCCGTCTCCACGGAGACAATCTGGGGATAGGTCTCGCGCAGGTCTTTGCCTAGGGACACTTGGTCTACGCTCTTGGCTACGCTGAGTTCATACAGCGTATGTACACCGTTCTCTTGCACAGTCACATTGCCCACCTCGGGCAGTCGGTGCAGTTGGTATCTCAGATTGACCTTCTCTTCGGCTGTAAGGCTGTCGGCCATCACGCGCACGGCGCCCCCTGCCATGTCGGCACTTAGGTCAAACTCGCTGCCCAGCAGGTCCAGTCCTGCTTTCATGGGGGAGTCGTCGGGGAGGTATTTTGTCAAGTCGGTATTGATGTTCACGTGGAACATCAGCACCCCACAAATGGCTGCCAGGGCGAGCGTCATCCCCAGCATAAGATGTCTATGCCGGACTAGGAACTTATTCATATATGTTGCTCCACACCTCCTCTACATACGAGCCGTTGAAGTCGATGAAGACCTTCACCTCCACCTGGTAGCCCAGCGAGGGGTCCAGCCTTTCGGTTATCTTGTTGTCGGCCAGTTGTGCCAGCCGCAAGGTCAGCGAGCGCACGTCGCTGCGGGTGGTGTTCTCCACGCGCACCGTGTTGTCGTTGACTTTTCTCCAAAAACTAAAGAAAGTCTCTTGAAAGGCCTGCTCAATGGCCTCGGGAGTGGTGTGTTTGGGCTGCTGATATAGTTGCCAGTATACGGTGCAGTTGATGGTGTCGTCGTTTCTCTTGCAGGCCGATACCAGTGTCAGTACTAGCAACCCTATGATCAAAATCAGTGGTTTGTATCTCATATGTAAGATTGTTTATGTCCTTCACCTTGAACTTTGCGGCTCTGTGGCGAAGGAACTCATTTAACGTTCCATTTGGAATGCAAAAGTACATATTATTTCTGGATTGAAAAGAATAAAATGCTTTTTTGATTTAGAATTGCAAAAAAAATTTGTGTATGTCAGAATAATGTTGTAACTTTGCAAAACGTTTTCGACAGAGTATTTGTTGTATTACGTGCAGTAAATCAAGAAGTTGAATTATAAAAAATAATTGTGTCATGGGTATCAATGCAAACAAAAAAATGAAGAGAAGAAAGGTTAGAATCAACGGAAACAAGAACTCCACCAACAACTGGGGTATCAATGCCGCTGGTTGGAATGCCGTTCACAAAGCCGTTATCAACGCTGAATAATATCGGCCCCTCTTCTAACAATGAGATAAGGCTGCACCTTTAGGTGTGGTCTTTTTCTTTTAACCCCAATCGGTCATTAGGGTTTATGACAGAATAGTATTTATTCCGAGCGGATGGGCAGCATCGCTGTCGAAGGCGTAGCGGGCTACGACGAGACAGGGATGTGGCCAAGATGCCGAAAAAAATACTGAGATGTCATAAACAGACCTAAAAAAGAGAAATAGATTGAAATGTCGGCTAATGACCGATGTGGGTTAATAGGCACCCGCAGCAAAAAAACTATGGCCGAAGGCAATAAACCCCTTTGGCCTACGTTAATAAAGAAATTAATTAATAAATCCTATCATGAAAAAGAAAACTTGGTTACCTATTTTGATTATTGTCGGTATCGTAGTGATTGTTCTGCTCTGGGGTATCGGTGTGCGCAACAAACTGGTTCAGAGCGAAGAGAATGTCACCCAGGCTTGGGCCCAGGTGGAGAATGTCTACAAACGCCGTGCCGACCTCATCCCCCAGTTGGTGGCCACTGTGCAGGGCGCAGCCAACTATGAGAAAAGCACTATGACCGAAGTGGTTGAGGCCCGCGCCAAAGCCGGCTCTGTGCAAATTGATGCCAACAACCTCACCGAGGCCAATGTGGCTGAGTTCCAGCGGGCACAGGACCAGCTGTCCAGTGCGCTGACCCGCTCGATGAACATCGTGGTGGAGCGTTATCCCGAATTGACTGCCACTCAGGGCTTCCGCGACCTGCAGACCCAGCTCGAAGGCACCGAAAACCGCATTACCACCGAACGCGGTCGCTTCAACGAGACTGTCAACGCCTACAACAAACAGCTCCGTGTCTTCCCCAACAATGTGGTGGCCGGCATGTGTGGATTTGAAAAGAAGGGCTACTTCACGGCTCCTGAAGGCAGCGACCAGCCTGTGGAAGTGAAGTTCGACTTCTGATTTGAACCACCAAGGCCAGTAAACACAACTAATTGATGGCAATTTATAGAAAAAGTCTATATCGCATTTTGTCTTTCGTCCTCCTGCTCGGTTGGACGGTAGGAGCCGTGGCCCAAGAGCCTTGGTGCCCAGAACCGACCAACCGGCTGGTGAACGACTATGGCAACGTGCTCACGCCCGAACAACGCGAGACCCTGGAACACCGCCTGGTGGCCTTTGACGACAGCACCTCCAACCAGATACTGGTGGTCATCACCCCCGACCTCCACGATTGTGAGATTATGGACCTTGGCACCCGCATAGGCACCACGTGGGGCGTGGGTCAGAAGGACCTGAAGAATGGCGTGGTTATCCTTATCAAGTCCAAGGCCGATGAGGACGACTATGGCGATGTGGCCATCCTGCCGGGCTATGGGCTCGAAGGGGCCCTGCCCGACATCTTCTGCAAGCACATCATCGACGAAGAGATGATTGAGCCCCTCAGCCAAGGCGACTACTATGGAGCCTTGGTGGCAGCTTTGGAGGTGATTGAGCCCGTCTGCACAGGCGAATACAGCTACGAGCGTTACCGCCAGCATAATCGCAGAATCCTTTTCGGATTTGTGGGTGCCCTGCTGTTGTTTGTGGTCATTTGCATCCTGCTCGACCGCTACAACCGTAAGCACCACCCCAATGGGGGCAACCATTTCTCTGGTGGCTCTGGCACCGGTGGTTTTGGTGGCTTCGGAGGGTTTGGTGGTTTCGGCGGTGGCCATTCCGGAGGCTTTGGGGGCGGCTTTGGCAGTTCTGGCGGGGGCTTCGGTGGGTTCGGCGGCGGCTCTTTCGGGGGCGGCGGTGCCCACGGAAGGTTCTGATTCCATGAAATCTGTCTCGAAGAACTACTTTTTTTTATGTTAGAATCCATTGCTGCTGTTTTCCCCTCGGAAGGCAGCGGCAATTTGTTTCGCTCTAGTACAAAGT
>DFDY01000014.1 GCA_002368955.1 Bacteroidales bacterium UBA3816 | reverse complement strand
GCACATCTTGGTAAGTGCATAATGTCATGTGTACATTATGCACTTACAATTATTAAAGGCTCTAGTTTGATAAAAGACAGATTTTTAGCAGCCTCGAAGAGGCTGAATCTCAATAACGTTGCGAAAGGTTGAGCGCAAAGAAAGCTTGCTTGCTTTGCCGAGACCTAGCAACGTCTCGCAGAAACCCCATACTAAGCGACCAACGGGAGCGCAGTGTGGGGATAGCGAAACCCCTACTACTCAGCGTGTCGAAGACACGCCACATTGAGAAATACGAGCAAGAATCAGTCATACTTTGTACTAGAGCGTAGATTGAAATATCGGCCTGATGACCGATTTAGGTTAAACCTCATTGTTGGCTTCATATAAGTCTATTTGGGCAAACGGAAGTTCTGCCGAAGTTTGGCGGCATATTCTTTCATGAGGTCGAAGTATGCCGGTTTGGCGTATTTATGTGGATGCGGCAAAACTTGCGTCCAAGGGGTGGCAATCCATGTCATAGAACCTTTGGTGCGGTTCATTCTCGTTCCATCAGCTGCTCCGGAATAAAGGGGGCGGCCATGTTCATAGTTGATTCCTACCAAACCGTTGGCTGCGGTGAAATCCAGGGCGTGACTCCGAGCATCTGGCACATAATATCCGTGCTGCGTATGATGAATGGTGCTGCGCCGGTTTCGTGTGCGGGCATGAGGGGCGAGCTGCCGTAGTCGGCGGTGTCGAGTATCACATTGTTCAGTCCTTGGCGGCTGAGGAATTGATAGAGGTTTGCGGTGTTGGCTACTGGCACGGTGATGTCCAGCGTGTTGTGGAAAAGATAGATGCGCTCGTCGTTCCGGGGTGTCCAGCCATGGCAAAGGTTATCGCTGTTCATGGCTTGCAGCAGGAGCTGCGAGTTGTGCGAGTTGGTGTCGAATAGTGCCGAATTCAGGTAGTCTCCGATGACCTGCGAACCAATCTTGCTGTCAATCTCCTCGCGGGTGTATTTCTTGCTCAGCACCCATTCGTCGATATGGCTCAAAAGCGGCTCCACAAACATGGCCTCTCGGGGAATGTTCAGTTGGAAGTATTCATTGTAGGACAGCAGTACACTCACGACAGTGCTGGGCATACCCGTAATTGTGCTCGAAAGGAACTGCCTGTAGGTCTCTGGAATGTCGTAAGGTCCCGCTCCGGCAAAGGTGTGCGAGATGCTGATATCGGGGTAACTCTCATCGACCAACCGCACCACGCCCATGGCCGTTTGTGCTCCTTGCGAGTAGCCTATGTTGAACAGATAGTCGCCCCAAGCATAGCCCATGGAGTCTAGCAGATGTTTTGCCGCTAGCAGGGCGTCCACGCTGCTTTGGGCATTGGCCCGTGAGATGCAGTAGGCCTGAGGGTATTCCTCTGTTGAGCCAAATCCGTAGTAATCGGGCGAAATGGTAATCAGTTTGCCCGGTGCCATTAGCTTTTGCATGAGGAGGTCGCCGTGAGTGGGACACTGGTCGGCCTGGTAAACGGTGAAGTGGTTGTAAAGAATCAGTCCCCTGGCCGGGCTCTGCCGTGTCACTTCGTCGTTAAGGGTGATGGTGGCCGAGAGCATAACGTCCTTCCCGAAGGGGTCTTTGGAGGGATAGACAAAATTGTATGCCATCATTTTGGCCTCCTCATGGTAGACGGAGTCGGTGATATGGGCCGGCTCAATAGCCTCTTCCGCATTATGACGCAAATCATCCTCAGGGGTACATGACGTGCCTACCCAACAGAGGGCAAGGGCAATAAGGATTGTTTTGTAAGTTGTCTTCATAGTGGTTCTTTATTATAAAAACAACCGTCACTCTCTTTCTGGCGGTGCCGAAAGGCGGGAGGCGATAAAAATGTCGAGGGTATAGAGGGCCGCCAGCACTGCCAAGGCAATGAGTTCATCGGTTTGGTTCCAACCGAACCGAGACACAAAGTGCCACACGGCTATGCCGAGCATAATAAGCGGGCAGGCATAAAGCCAAACCTTGTGGTGGGTTTTTTCGTAAATGATATATGGTGGAATGCCCAGCAGTATTGCCAGCACTACAGGGGCAAGCATCAAATAGAAAACCACCACGTAGGCGTTCATGTCCTCATCTGCCTGAGCCCAATAGCGGAAGTTGAACAGCAAATAGGCCACCCACACCAAATGAACCAAGAGAAAGCACCCCATAAACACTGCGAAGAAAGAGAATCCTTTCTTCCGGATGGCTGATGCTGCTTTATGGAGCGGGGCGAGCATGAAGGGGCTAATCAATTTTGCGGCCGAAGATGGTGTAGCCTGCGCCCACCATGAAGGTGTTGCCGTGACCTACGGAATAGCTGGCAGTGACGTACCAGGGGTTGGTCAGTTTGTAGGCCGCACGCATCAGGAAACCGTTGCTGTGGAAGTGGTCGGTGCCGCGGTAGCCGATGCCAAGGATGATGGCACTGTTGTTGGGGAAAGAGAAGGCCACCGTAGGGGTGAAACCGAAGCCAACCCCATGGGAGGCATTCAGTTCCACATAGCCGCCCACCGAGATGAGGTCGGTGACGGGGAAGGTCATGTCCAAACCCAGACCAATCATCACGCCGCCTTGGTCGTTGATGTGTGCCGGGTCGAGCGATTTGGGATAGCTCAGCCCGCCGATACTTCCGTTGGCGCCCATGAAGAACTTGCGGGCCACGTCGCCGCATTCCACTGTCCAGCGCACACGTCCGTCGTAGCCACGCGGAATGTAGCAGTAGAGGCTCTGCCACTTGTTAATCAGGTTGGTGCCAATCTCTTCAAAGGCAGCCTGCAGCTTATCGAAATTGGTCAGTGAATAGAACTTGTTGTCGTTGGCATTGTGCGACAGTGCACTCAGCACCCGCTCGAAGTCGGTGTTGCTGCGGTCTACGTCGTTGCCGCGGATAGCCAGCACATAGCTTTCAATGGGTGCGCCGCCAATCTTCTCCTTCATGATGCGCTGGTTCACGTGCTGGAAATAGCGGTGCTCCGTGCCCTCGGCGGCCTTGCCAATCTTGGGGTCGAACGAGTCGTTGTCGTAGCCGTCGGTGAAGGCGATGACGTAGTTGCCGTCATATTTCTTCTCTTTGCTAATCTTCAGTTTGCCAACATACTGCTTGATGTTGTCCAAGCCCCGGTTGATGGCGTAGTAGAAAGCCGTGCGGTTGTTCAGTTTGAGGGTGTCGATGAACTGGAACATCTCGCGTTTGCTCTCCTTGGTGAGGGGGCGGAGGTCAAAGGTGCGGGTGTTCTTCATCGAGTTGAAGCCCACGATGCCAATATGCACATTGCCGTCGGCGGACTTGTCGATAATCACGTCAATAAACTGCTTGGCAGCGTTTTTCAGCTTCACGAAGTCGGCGTCGCCAATGGAGGAACTGCAGTCCAACACCAGCATGATGCTCATCACCTTCTGTTGGGTGAAGGCGGCTTCGGCGTTCTCCACCTCGCTGTCCACCTGCCAGCGGCCGCTATTGTTCTGCCAGCGGTAGAACTTCAGCCCGCAGTTGAATCCTTGGGGGTGGGTGGTGGCTGCGTGGTCGAACACCAACTGCACGCCTTTGTCGGTGTCGTGGCCGTATATGGTGTCGCTGTCGGTGAAGGTGATGCCTTGGCTGCGAATGTTATATAGTTTCCATGGCTGCCCCGTTTTGGTGGGGGTGGCCAGCTGACCTTCGATGTAGAATTTGGCCTTATCGGCCTGAGCAAAAACCGAGAAAGAAAGCAGCAGCGCGGCTGCCAACAGTGTGAGATGTTTTTTCATTTGTGCCTACTATAAGTTAATACGTATTTGAATAAACGCGCTTTTTTATTATTTATTGTAGCCTCTGAGAAAAAAACGTACATTCAATCCTCTAGTGGTACGAAATGGGGGTGCTTGGCATGGCTGCCGACCTCAGTGAGGGCCGGCCATATCAAGCCAAACAGAGTGTGCTTTGCTTTCCCAGTGTGATGTGCCCATCTGTTTGTGAGGAAATCCTGTGGGCAGTTTTGTCCCCGCGCTGCACATAATAGTCGTGGAAAAGCCAGATGGGTGGGCTTATAAGCCTTTGCTTTTCATGAATGAAGTCACTATAATTATAAATATCATGACAATAGGGAAAATAATCAAAGTACCTTTGAGAACCCATAGGATGATGTTGCAATCTCTACCGTCTTCTTTCACTTCAATGAGTCCTTTCACTTTCAATTCTTGCAATTTGCGAATCATCATAATAATGCTATTCGACCTGATCCAAGGCAGAGGCGTACTGTATTTGCTGATTAAAGCTCTCGCTTCTTGCTTTACAAAAAGGAGTATTGTAAACCAAACAACCAGAAATACAAGCAGAATGACAAAAAGAATCACGATATAGACTATTGTTATTTACCATGATAACGGCAGGGTGCAGTTTTTATTGTCAGTGGTAGCAGGTGATTGTTTCCCACATACGGCTGTCGTTGGGAGTAGACCCCATTCCTACATCATGTTAGGAGGCCAAGGCGTGGACTTGACGCAACGGACTATGTTTTTTTCTTCTAGCCACCCCTGCAACGCTATACCAGCATATATATTACATATATATGCTGTCCGTTATGCGTAAATATATGACACGCTGCGCGATACGTGTAACTAATTGATTCCTTCGGACGTTAGACCATTTTCTCCGATGGCCAAAAATAGAAACGTCTGAGACTCAGCGTTTCGTCGTCTAGCCGGGCGAACCTTCGGCGAACCCTTAACGGACCTTCTATGGACTTTCAAAAACCTCCGTCGGCCATGACCACACAACCACCAGGATAGGTAGCCTGATTTGATGTTATAAAATATTGAAAATATGTCTATTAAGTTGAGTATTTTTATAGGATAATGGCTGGTGGAAGGTGGGGGAGTTGAGACGCAGTGGATTGTTGAGGGGGGGGGCTAAAAAATGGCGCGGGACATACTAAACAGGTGCCAGTGGCGTTAAGGTAAGAAAAACGACATGGAAACAGAGAATGTGCAACAGGAAGAGTTGCTTAGTCCGGAGATAGTGGAGGCAATGGGCATCAGCCAGCCGGCCTTCGAGGAGGTGATGGGCATCATAGGCCGTCTGCCTACGGTGCAGGAGCTGAGTACGTTGCTGGCTATGTGGGAGGCCAACGGCAAGCAGCAGAGCCTGTACGGATGGCTGAAGGGACAGCACCATCTGGTGGAGAAGCACGAGTATCTGTACGACGGCACGGACGAGACCCATAAGGGCATCAAGGAGCCCCGCGTGAAGGACTGCATTGCCTTGGCCCATGAGGTGATGCGTGCCGTGGAGCCTAAGCAGACAAGCACCCCCCATTTCTCCCGAAGCGAGTTGCTTTATATGGTGGGCAATGTGAGCACCGAATTCCTTAACTCGGAGTATGCCCGCCGTTGTCTTCACTTGGTGGACAATCCCGTCAAAATGACCACAGTGGACGAGGATATAGAGTATTTGGAACTCATCTTGGGCAGCCTGCTTGACGGCGGGGTCATCACATCGAAGCGCCCAGTCGCCAAGGGCGGACTTTTTGCCTCGCTGGTGGAGGGCTGTCGGCCTGTGGCAAAAGAGGGAAAGGCCAAGTATGAGTTTGGTTTTGACATTCTTGCCTGTAGGGAAATCCGCTTGGACTCTTTCCTTTTTGGCGAGGACGCAGGCCGGTTTGTGGTGTCGCTGCCGGAGGTGCAGGATGATTTCTTCCTGCTGAAACTGGAGGAGGCCAGAATCAATTGCTGCTTTTTGGGCCATGTGACTAAGGGAAGAGTGTTGGTGGACGATATGGACTTTGGCGATATTTCGGCCTATATTGCTGATAAATAGCTTGGAAATATTGAAGGGCTTTGGGCTTAGGAAGAAAAATTCCCACCAAATGACAAAAAATGCGTAACTTTGCATTTTTAATTAGAAAAATACTGGCGCAATGAAATATGACCTTTTAGACAACTTGCAATTGGACAACGAGGGAATGGCTAAGGCCATTGCTAGAGAGATTGACAGCATCATCGCCCAAGGCGGCACCGACTCTTCGCGTTTGGCCCAGGAGGCGGCGCAAAATCCAACTGATGCCTCCACGTGGTTTGACCTGGGGGTGGCCCTGATTGCCGATGCCGACATGCTGGACTATCTGATGGCGCAGAAATATCTGATGGATAACCCTGGCACAGAAATTGATGAGAACACTGTGTATGCTGATGCCTCGCTCAAAGAGTCGATTTATGAGAAATCCCTCAAGTGCTTTGCCAAGGTGCTGGAGTTGGAGCCAGACTACTACGGTGTCTACTACCAGCGGGGAACCGTCTTTGCCAATCTGCGCAACTATGCCGAAGCCGAGAAGAGTTTTTTGCTGGCCTTGGAGGATGATCCTGAGGACTTCTCCGCAGCCCACGACCTGGCCATGGTCTATCAGGACATGGGAGACGAGGAACGCTGCAACAAATATTTGGACATGGCCGAGCGCCTTGCAGCCGAAGAATAGAGTAACCATTAAAGATAACTAACAATAAAAAAGAATATGTCGCAAAGTAACGCACTTGTTAATTTTCAGGCCCGAAAGCAGGAACGTTTGGAGTCGGGCTATGCGGACCAGATCAGTGTCCGCACCTATAACGCTATTATGTGTGGCACCCTTTTGTGGGGTTTCTTGGCCAATGCACTGATGGTGGCCTACCTGGCTGCCCCGGTGATGAAACTGGCCATCCAGATAGGGCCGCTGGGGCTCTTCATTGGCTACATCGTGTTGGCCATTGTGGGCATCATAATGTCGGCTAAGTCGAGCAATCCGGTGGTTAGTTTCATTGGTTTCAATCTGCTGGTGCTGCCGATGGGCGTGATGCTGTGTCTGTTGGTGCCGGGGCTTCCGGTGGCCGTGGTCACTAAGGCTTTGCTGCTGACGGGCATAGTGACCGCCACCATGGTGCTTTTGGGGCTGATTCAGCCCAATCTGTTCCTCAGCATGGGGCGCACTCTTTTCATTGCCTTCATAGCTGCCTTTGTGGCCGAGTTGGTTGCCACCTTCCTGTTCCACTATACTGGTACGGCCTTTGACTGGATTTTTGTCATTCTCTTCTCGGGCTATATCGGATATGACGTGGCCAAATCACAAGTATACCCCAAGACGGTAGACTTTGCCATTGATTGTGCGCTGGACATATATATTGACATCATCGGTCTCTTCATTCGTCTGCTGTCGCTCCTCAGCCGCGAAAACTAGTGTTCCACAGATTGACTGAATTATGAAGAACAAGCCCGAGATTTTCAGAAAGACTTGGAAGTTGGCTTTTGTGAAAGGGGGGATGGATGCGCTGTTTGCCGACCGACCCTTGGAGTTGGACATAGTCACAAATCCCTATAAGGACCGGTGGTTTGCCGACCCCTTTGTGCTAGATGTTACAGAAGATAAGATTTTTATTTTGGCGGAGGAGTTCTGCCAGGAGTTGGGCAAGGGTAGGATAGCCAAACTGACTATTGACAGGCATTCTATGGCGATTGAAAAAATGGACATCATATTGGAATGCCCCACCCACCTGAGTTTCCCCAATATCTTCAGACGCGACGGCAAGGTGTTTGTCTATCCGGAGAATTGCCGCAGCGGGCGGCTGGATCTATACGAATATGACCCGAAAGAGGAAAAACTCACTTTCGCCCAAACGCTTTGTCATGAGCCTCTTTGGGACTCGTCAATGACCGACCTCTTGGGCCACAGGCAGCTGTTCGGCGCTTTCAAAGACGACTATTGGATGGATGTTCATGATTGGGACGAGGAAAAAAAGACTTTCGTTTATACCCACTCGCTAGAGTCCAAGGAAAAAAACAACCGTCTGGCCGGTCAATTGTTTGAATATAAAGGTAATGTCTATATCCCCACACAGGATTGCTCCGAGACTTACGGTGGCGGAGTGTGGCTGAAAAGAGTTGTCGGTAGGGGTAAAGATATGAGGCTTGAGAGTGAGAAAAAGATAGTTCCACCCGCTTATACCCACGCACAAGGTTTGCATACGTTGAATGAGTATAAAGGTGTGGTTGTCATTGATTTGAAATGCTGGGTGCACCCTTGGTGGGGCATGGTATATGAAACGTACAGTAAACTAGTTAGAAAGAAATAGTATCAGTTAAAAGCTATGGGAAAACAGAAGAAAGCAATAGCCGAGGTGTTGGCGCATAAGCATATATTGGTCTGTGGCAACAATCTGAATGCGCTGTCAATAATACGTAGTTTGGGAGAGGTGGGCATCCGTCCTATTGTCATTGTATTGGAGAGCAACGCCATTCATCTAGTGGAGAAGAGTAAGTATGTGGGTAAGGTGATTCATGTCCCTTCATTCAAAGAATCCTTTCAGATTCTGCTCTCGTACAAAGATGCGCAGTGCAAGCCATTTGTATACACGAGCGATGACAACCACCAGAGCCTGCTGGATATGAACTATGAGGAGCTGAAGGACTATTTCTATTTCTTCAACGCTGGCGAAAAAGGCCGCACCACCTACTTTATGGACAAAGACAAAATTTGTCTGGCGGCCCAAAAGTGTGGATTTGACATTGCCAACGGTGAGGTATTGCTTCGTGGCCAAATGCCACAAAATTTGCGCTACCCAGTTATTACCAAGACGTTGAACCCCTGTGACTATGGATGGAAACGCGACGTGGGCATCTATTACAGTGCTGACGAGTTGGCCAAGGCTTATACTGAGATGGTCAGCCAGCGACTGCTGGTGGAGGAATATATAGAGAAGAAAAACGAACTCTCGATGCAGGGCTTTTCGATTGACGGGGGCAAGATTGTCTACCTCCCCTTTAAGCGGCAGTATTTCAGGTTTACCAAGACATCATACGGCAGCTACTGTTACTACTATACCAACAAGGATGAGGCTCTCACAGAGAAAATTACGCAGCTGATTCGTAAGATTGGTTTTTCTGGAAATTTTGAGATTGAGTTTATTGAGAAACCCGATGGAGGCTTGGTGTTCTTGGAAATCAATTTTAGGCACGCCTTGTCAAATTATGCAAGCACAATTGGCGGGGTGAACCTGCCCTACGAGTGGGCTAAGGCCACTTTAAGGCACAGCCTTGAGGGTCTCGTCCCCACGAGAGACTATTTCACTGCCCTATTTGAGACAAAAGACTATGCCAATTTTGTCAAGACAGGCCAGATAAGCAAACTGAAGTGGCTGAAAGATTTCCTTAATGCCGATAGCTACTACTTATGGAACCGACTCGACATGAGGCCTGTGGTGGCATTTTATTTGGGCAAGGCGAAACGAAAACTGCGACATCAGTCCAAGGAGGACGAAATATAGTGTCGGCGATTTAAGAAGGTGATATGCTGCTGCCAATGACAACCGATGGCCCTGTAAAGCGTTCATTTTACTGAATAAAAGATCAAAAAAACGCTAAATCAAAAAAAAATGTTATATTTGCATTCCTAAGAGTATATATAATAATAATATAAATTATTGATAATGAGACCAGATTTTTCAAAAGTAAACTTCCGTGAGACGAAGGAAAAACAGGAATCCTTTGATCAGTGGGAGAAAGAAAACAATATTCAGAAGACGTGGAAGACTCCTGAGCAGATCGATGTCAAGCCCGTCTATGGAAAGAAGGATCTTGAGGGCATGGAGCACCTCAACTATGCCGCTGGTATTGCTCCTTATCTTCGCGGACCTTACAGCACCATGTATGTGATGCGTCCTTGGACCATCCGTCAGTATGCTGGATTCTCCACCGCTGAAGAGTCCAATGCTTTCTATCGTCGCAACATTGCCGCAGGTCAGAAAGGTCTGTCGGTTGCATTCGACTTGGCCACTCACCGCGGATACGACAGCGACCACGAACGCGTGGTTGGTGACGTGGGTAAGGCCGGTGTGGCTGTTGACAGCATTCTTGACATGGAGATTCTGTTCGACCAGATCGACCTTGGCAAGATGTCCGTCTCCATGACCATGAACGGCGCTGTGCTGCCCGTGCTATCTTTCTATATCGTGGCGGCCGAAGAGCAAGGCGTGAAGCAGGAACAGCTGCAGGGTACCATCCAGAACGACATCCTGAAGGA
>DFDY01000012.1 GCA_002368955.1 Bacteroidales bacterium UBA3816 | reverse complement strand
CTATTGCATAATTTACGTTACATAAAATATGCAATGCAAAAATACACAAAATATTCAATTACAACAAAATTATTTTTCTACCAGTATAAAAAAGTGGCCATTTTCGCTATTATTTTAGTTAGGAAAATGGCCACAAAAGGTACAAAAATGGTGTTTTTCTACACAGCCGTTAGTACGGAATGGTGATTAGTGAGGCTCAAGCACTCAGGACTCGGAATTGAATCAGGAGAGGTGTTCCACACGGTTGACATCCTTGCTGATGACGCTGCCACTGCCTTGGTGGGTAGCCAGAACCAGCACTTCGGCAATCTGCACGTGTTCGGGAGCACTGGCGGCATAGAAGGCCACATCGGCGATGTCGTCACCCGTGAGGGGCTGTATGCCCTTGTAAACGCCGTCGGCACGGGCATCGTCGCCGTGGAAGCGGATGTTGCTGAAGTTGGTCTGCACCAGGCCGGGCTTGAGGTTGGTGACACGCACGGCGGTGTTGACCAGGTCGATGCGGAGGCCGTCGCTGATGAGCTTGACGGCTGACTTGGTGGCGCAATAGACGTTGCCACCGGCATAGGCGGCATCGCCTGCCACGCTGCCCACGTTGATGATGTGGCCGCGGTTGCGTTCCACCATGCCGGGCACTATGAGACGGGTCATGGTGAGGAGACCTTTGATGTTGGTGTCAATCATCTCGTCCCAGTCTTGGAAGCTGCCTTCGTACTCGGGTTTCAAACCACGAGCCAGACCGGCATTGTTGATGAGCACGTCAATCTTAAGCCACTTGCCACTGAGCGAGGCGACGGCTTTCTTGGCGGCCTCGCGGTCGCGCACGTCGAAATTGAGTACCAGCACATCGGTACCCTCTTGGACGAACTGGTCGCGCAGCTGGTTGAGTTTTTCGCCGTTGCGACCGGTGATAATCAGATCATAGCCCCCTTGGGCAAATTTGCGGGCGCAAGCCTCGCCAATGCCGCTGGTAGCACCCGTGATAAGAGCAATTTTCTTTTCCATGATGGTTTATTTTTTTGTGAATTGAGATTTGAGAATTGAGGGTTGAGGGTTGAGAACACTTTTTGAAGCTAAAAAATGTAAAGCGAAAGGTGACATGACTCTTCTGCTATTAAATCATAGTTTCATGAACAAATAAATATAATAGGCCACAAAGAGTGCCAACATCAGCACACCTTCCACTCTTGAAATCTGGTTGCCTTTGCCGGTTTTGGCAAAGAACCACAGCAGCAGCACGCTAAGCAACAGGGTTCCCATGTCCACCAAGTTGATGGTGCCAAAGGTGATGGGGTGGATGATGGCGGAAGCACCTAATATAAGCAAGATGTTGAACACATTGCTTCCCAAGATATTGCCCAGTGCCAACTGATTCTTTTTCTTGAAGGCTGCCACCACGCAGGTGACCAACTCGGGCAGTGAGGTCCCGCCCGCAAGTATGGTGATGGATATAAATTTCTCCGACACACCCAACGTTCGGGCAATCTCTGTGGCACTGTTCACAAACATCCGTCCGCCACCAATCAGGCCACCTATGCCCAGCAGGCAGAGCAGTGCGGCCAACGGGAGCTTGGTTTCTTTCACCTCCGTTTCGCCATCCACTTCGGGCTTGCTCTTTTTAAAGCAAAGCACCACATAGCCTGCAAAGAGCAGCAGGAACACGATGCCACCCAAACGAGTGATGCCGTCTTGAGGGCCGACCCCCAGAAGGGTGTGGCGCATGCCGTAGACTATCAGCAGCACCGTGGCTCCCAATGCCAGAGGAATGTCTCGTTTTTTATTATCGGAAGAGATGCCCACCGGCACCAGCACCGATGTTAGGCCCAATATAAGCAAAGTATTGAAGATATTAGACCCCACTACGTTGCCGAGGGAAACATCAGAAAGCCCCTCGATGGCACCCGTCACACTCACCACCAATTCGGGCATTGAAGTACCGAAGCCCACGATGGTCAGACCAATCACAAACTCGCTTACGCCAAAGCGGCGAGCGACAGAAGAAGCCCCGTTCACCAGCCACTGCGCCCCAAGCACCACCAGGGACAGTCCAACAATCAGTATAATGATTTGTAACAACATAAACAATCTATTGTTCCATTAATAGAAGTGCAAAAATACGTTTTTTTTCCCAATTGATAAGTTTTTTTGTGGCCGCAACAAAATAATGTAACCAAATGTCCGTTATTTTAATTTTTAAAACGCAAAGAATACGTATTTTTCAAGGAATCTCTGAGTCAACAATAACAAAACTGAACATAGCAACAAATGGAGCCCCTAAAACATGAGTGCGGCATAGCACAAGTAAGACTACTCAAGCCTCTAGAATATTACCAACAGGAGCATGGCACCTGGCGCCACGGCCTGAACAAACTGTATCTGCTGATGGAGAAGCAGCACAACCGCGGGCAGGACGGCGCGGGCATCGTCTGCCTCAAGACCGACCCCGTGGTGGGCAACGAATACATCTTCCGCGAGAGGGCCATGGGCAGCAGTGCCATCACCCAGATATTCAACAAGGCCGGCGAGCAAATCACCCAGGGCGAAAAAGAGAACGTGAGCCTACAGCTTATGCCCTACGCAGGCAACATGTATATGGGGCACCTGCGCTACAGCACCACCGGTCGCCAAGGCATACAATATCTGCACCCCCTCGTGCGCCGCGACAACTACCGCGCCCGCAGCCTGGCCCTCTGTGGCAACTTCAACCTCACCAATGCCCAGGAAATTTTCGACCTCATCTCCTCGCAGGGGCAATATCCCCGCAGCGGCTCCGACACCTACATCCTGCTGGAACAGCTGGGCCACCGACTGGACCGCAACGTGGAGAAACTCTATGTCCAAGGGCGCGACGAGGGGCTGCATGGGCTGGAACTGACCCGCTATATCGAGCAGCGTGTAGACATGGCTGCCATCCTCCGCGAGTGTGCCCCCATGTGGGACGGCGGCTTCGTCATCTGCTGCATGACCGGCAGCGGCGAGCAGTTTGCCCTGCGCGACCCTTGGGGCATCCGTCCGGCATTCTACTATTACGACGACGAAATCTTGGTCGTGGCCTCGGAGCGTCCCGTCATACAGACCGCCCTCAACGTGCTGGTCGACCAAGTCCACGAACTCCTCCCCGGCCAGGCCATCTTTGCCAACCAGAACAACGAAATTCGCGTAGAGCAAATACTGGAGCCCAAGCCCAACGTAAGCAAGTGCTCCTTCGAACGCATCTACTTCTCCCGCGGCAGCGACAAGGACATCTACGAAGAGCGCAAACACCTTGGCTACAACCTCGTGCCCGCCATCTTGAAAGCATGTGACAACGACCTCCTGCACAGTGTCATCTCCTTCATACCCAACACCGCCGAGGTGGCCTACTACGGCATGCTTCACGGCTTTGAAGACCGCCTGAATGCCGAGAAGACCCGTGCCATCATACAGCTTTCCAAACAGGGCATCCTGACCGAGGAAGCCATCACCGCCATCCTCAGCTCTCATGTGCGCAGCGAGAAAGTGGCCATCAAGGACATCAAGCTCCGCACCTTCATCACCGAGCACAATGCTCGCAACGACATGGCCGCCCACGTCTACGACGTCACCTACGGTGTCATACAGGACGGGGTGGACAACCTAGTGGTCATCGACGACAGCATCGTCCGCGGCACCACCCTCAAAAACAGCATCGTGAAAATACTCTCGCGGCTGCGCCCCCGCAAGCTGGTCATCGTCTCCAGCTCTCCCCAAGTGCGCTATCCCGACTTCTACGGCATAGACATGGCCAACCTGCAGGAATTCATCGCCTTCAAGGCCGCCGTGGCACTCTTGGCAGAGCGCGGACTGCTTGACGTGATGGAGAAAGTGTACCAAGAGTGCAAGGCCTCCATGGACCTGCCCAAGGAGCAGTGCCACGAGAACTATGTCAAGCAAATCTATGCGCCTTTTACCGAGGAGGAAATCTCGAAGATGATAGGCAAACTGGTCACCGACGAAGGCTCCGACGTGCCGGTGGAATGCATCTACCAAACCATCGACGGCCTCCACGAGGCCTGCCCCGGCCACACCGGCGACTGGTATTTCAGCGGCAACTATCCCACCCCCGGCGGTTTGAAGTTGCTGTATCGCGCCTATGTGCAGTACTACGAGAACATCACCAAGGAATAGCACCTTTGCCCATGCCATCGCAGAAAGATATCGGAATAATCAGAGTAATCGGAGTACTCCGATTACTCTGATTACTCTGAGTTTTCTGAGAGATTATTTAGCTCAGGCTTATTTTTCTGTCGACACAAAATACCATCACCTCCATGCGCAAAAGCCTTGTCCTCATCCCTCTCATTCTCTTGGCCCTCATTGCAAATGCACAGGAGCCGCTGCTCACCCCGCAGCAAATGCCTAACCCCATACATTTCCTGCCCCCACCGCCCGACACCACTTCGGCAGCCTTTGCCTACGACCAGGCGCAGTACCGCTGGGGCAAACTGCAGCGGCAGGACTCCCTCCGCGCCGCCATCGCCTTCAGCGATGCCAACTGGCGGATAGAATATATCTGTCACATTTTCAGCAAGCCTTTCGGCATGGAACTCTCCAAGGAGAAAACGCCAGCCATCTTCCGCCTGCTCTATGTCGCCCTTATCACCAACGACGGCGTGGGCCGCCTGCCCAAGAAGCACTACCAGCGCACCCGCCCCTACGTCTATTACGGCGAGCCCTCGCTCGTCCCCAACGACGAAGAGGAGCTGCGCCACAATGGCTCCTATCCTTCGGGGCACACCATTGAGGGGTGGAGCGCCGCCCTCATCCTGAGCGAACTCAACCCCGACAGCGCCAACGCCATTCTGGCTCGCGGTTACATGTATGGTCAAAGCCGCATCATTGCCGGCTACCACTGGCAGAGCGATGTCGATGCCGGAATGATTGCCGCCAGCGCAGGCATCGCCCGCCTGCACGCCGACAAACGTTTCCAACGGCTTCTCAAGAAAGCCTGCCGCGAATATCGCAAAAAGCTATGCAAAAGCTCCAAAAGAAGGTAAAACAACAATCAGCCCAGAGAGCCGCCCCCCTATCGTCACAATAGTAATACCTTAAATTACCAACACACTACAGCCACCACCGCCTATTACCTGACACACTACCAACCCGCATTATTAGCGGGGGGACAACGTGTCGGATTCGTTTCGGAAGTGGACGTGTAGCGTTAATAGAAAAAAAGAAACTAGTACCTTAAAACTTTTTTCTCTTCAAACATAAAGTTCCAAGGAGATTTCCTAATTCAATCGATGACGCTGCCTTGCTTCTCTATCCGCTTTCGCAGTTCGGCGGCCTCCTTTTTCTTGCCAAGGCGAGCATAGCACTCTTCAAGGTTGCCGAGCACAGCCGAATGGGTGGGAGCAATCTTCTCGGCCCGCAGCAGAAACCGCACAGCCTCGGCATAATCCTTAACCAGCATATAGTATAGACCCATCGCATTCATGGCCTCAACGTCGCTCGGGAAAGCCCTCAGCGTGGCCCTTGCCACACGGCCTATCCGCTCTGCCATGGCGCGGCCCTCGGCATTAAGGCTGTCGCCCACCATCTCTATCTGCCCATACATATCCCACTGGTAGTCCATCATCCCCTCTGTCATGATGGACTTGCCCTCGCCAAGCACACCGTTGAAATTCCACCTATGACCTATCTGAACCGAATAGGCCAGCGTCTTCTCAATCTCCTCCACAAAATCGTCCCACTGCTGAATCTGTCCCAAGAAATAAATCTTGCCGAAACGCAGGTCCAGCCTGTCGGGATAGAGCTCTATGGCCTCGTCTATGACCGCAAAACCGCTGTCAACCAAAGTACGGTCTTTGGCAGAGAGGTCGCCCGTCTGGTCCTCCTCCATAAAGCCGTTCACATAATAATTCCACCGTGCGATATACAGTTCCACATCGTTGGGTGCCGCCAGTTGCCAATCGGCCAAGACAACCCGCTGGGCGCGGGTGTCGCCTTTGTCCAAAGCCGCCTGAAACTGGGCAGGATAGGACTGTCCCCTGACCGTCAAAGAAGCCACTATTGCTATTATAAAAAACAATCTCTTCATAACCTATTAGGAGTTAAATGATTTGCAAAAGTACAAATAATTATTGATTAAACACATTTTTTTCGTACTTTTGCAACGTGAAAATACTTCTCCTCACCCCGCCGCTCACGCAGCTCAACACCCCCTACCCTGCCACCACGGTGCTCAAAGGCTACCTACAGGCGCAGGGACATGAGGTGGCTCAGGCCGACCTCGGCATTGAGCTGGTCGACCGTATCTATTCCCGCCAATGGCTCAGCCCTCTCGCCTCCGACATCAGCGACCCCGAAGAGAGAGAATACCTTTTGCGCTGCGCCGACATTGTCGAGCCCGTCCTGCGATTCCTGCGGGGGCAGGACAACACCCTTGCGCCCCGCATCGCCAACCGCAGCCTCCTTCCCGAAGGCCCCCGCTTCAACCAGCTGGGCGACCTTGAATGGGCCTTCGGCATTGCAGGCACCGAGGACAAGGCACGCCACCTGGCCACCCTCTTCATTGAGGATATAGCCGACTATCTCCGCACCCATGTCGACCCCAATTTCGACCTCATCCGCTATGCCGAACATATCGCCAACTACGCCCCCACCTTCGACGAAGTAGAAAGTGCCCTCCGCGCACCCGAGAGCGTTATCGACCACCTGCTGCTCTCCCTTCTTCAGGAGCATCTGGATGTCCATCGGCCTGCCCTTGTGGCCTTCACCATTCCGTTTCCAGGCTGCCTCTATGGTGCCCTGCGCTGTGGCCGCTACATCATGCAGCACACCCGCGCCCATGTCAACCTTGGCGGCGGTTTTGTCAACACCGAGTGGCGCCAGCTTTCCGAGCCCCGCATCTTTGACTACTGCCACAGCATCAGTTTCGACGACGGAGAGCGGCCCCTCCAACGTCTTACGGAGTATCTCGACGGCACGATTCCCGCCACCCAACTGGTGCGCACCGTCACTGCCCAGCAGCCCCAACTGGTGCCCTCCGACGAGAACGTTCCCTTTGGTTCTCAGCCCGTGCCCGACTTTGAGGGGCTGCCGTTGGACAAATACATCTCCCTGGCCGAGATGACCAACCCCATGCATCGCCTCTGGAGCCAAGGACGCTGGAACAAAATGATGATGGCCCACGGCTGCTACTGGCATCGCTGTGCCTTCTGCGACACCCGTCTGGACTATATTGGCCGCTACGACGCCCCCTCGGCCTCCACCGTGGTGGACCGCATGGAGCGCATCATGCAGCAGACGGGCTCCTCGGGGTTCCATTTCGTTGACGAAGCCCTGCCGCCCCACCTGTTGCGACAGGTCAGCGAGGAAATCCTCCGCCGCCGGCTCACCCTCAGCTTCTGGGGCAATGTGCGCTTTGAGAAAGCCTACACCCCCGACCTCTGCTACCTGCTTTCCGAAGCCGGATGCGTGGCCGTCAGCGGGGGTCTGGAAGTGGCCTCGGACCGCCTCCTGCAACTCATTGGCAAAGGAGTCACTGTTGCCCAAGCCCGACAGGTGTTCCGCGCCTTCCACGAGTCGGGCATCATGGTCCACACCTACCTGATGTATGGCTTCCCCACCGAGACCCTACAAGAAACCCTGGATGCGCTCGACACCGTGCGCCGCATGTTTGACGAAGGACTCATACAGAGTGCCTTTTGGCACCGCTATGCCATGACCTGCCACAGCCCCTCCGGCTTCGAGCCGGAGAAATACGGAGCCCGCCGCACCACCCTGCAGCCACACCCTTTCTGCAACAACGAAGTCGACTGGCAGGCACTCAGCCAGCCCACCTTCCATTCCGAAGAGAACAACCACCAATTCGACTACGACATAGCCGAAGTGGGCCGCGGCCTCAGCCTGGCCACCTATAACTACATGAACGGCCTCGGCCTCGACCAGCCCGTCCGCAGCTGGTTCCCCGGACTGCACCTACAAAAGCCCAAACAGAAAAAACACAACGGCAGATAACCGGGTCAGCGGCCTAGATTGCGGAGCCACTGGGGGTACTTGATGCGGTTGAGGGGCGAATGTTTGGTGGCGTGCTTAAAGGTTTTCTCGTCGGCATCTTGAAGGTTTTGCAGCTGCTCCTGACGTTCGGGAGTGAGGTGATAGCGGATTTCTGCCTGAAGGTTGTAGGGGCAGACAAGCTGGCAGCAGTCGCAGCCAAAGGCATAGCCGGAGAGTTTCACTTCGGGAGGAAGGGCCTCCGCGCGGTTTTCAATGGTGTGATATGAGGCACAGCGGCGGGCATCGACCTGGGTGCCCACGGCAGGCAGGGGGCTGGGCACAATGGCATGGTTGGGGCAGGCCTTCAGGCACCGCTCACAAGTGCCACAGCCGTCGGGCAGAGGAGTGTCGTAAGCATCGGCGGCAAGGGTGACAACCAATTCACCAATAAAGCAGTAGGAACCCAGTGTCGGATTGACCAGCAGGGTGTTCCGGCCCCGCCATCCGAGGCCCGCCCGCACGGCCCAATACTTGTCGCTGATAGGGGCGGTGTCAACAAAGGGGCGGCCCTGAAGTTCTGGGTAGCGGTCGCCGAGAGCGGAAAGCAGCCGGTATAGAAGGCCTTTGAGCCGCTCATGATAGTCTTCGCCATAGGCATACTGGGCAATTTTGACAGCCCCCTCCATTAGAGCGGAAGGCCTGTAGCCCAACAACACGGAAATAACCGTCTTGGCCCCAGGCACCAGAAGGGTGGGGTCATAGCGTTTAGCCACATGCTCCTCCATGTAGTGCATATCGGCATGGCGGCCTTCGGCAAGCCACTCCTGAAGGTCCCACTGGCTACGCGGGATGGGGGCGGCCTCGGCCAAGCCGCAGGCATCGAAGCCTAGGGCAAGTGCCGTCTGCTTAATCCACTGGGCATCGAGGAGCATGAGAATTGAGAACTTGTATAAAGTAAAAGGTAAAAACTAAAAGGGTGGACGGGGCCACTTGAAAGTAAAAAGTAAAAACTAAAAACTAAAAGGGTTGACGGGGTTGAGGTTACAAATAAACTTTTTAGTTTTTAGTTTTTA
>DFDY01000113.1 GCA_002368955.1 Bacteroidales bacterium UBA3816 | reverse complement strand
AAAGAGGGTGCCTTTTGGGACACCCCCCCGATTGGAAGCCTCTTAGGCCGTATTGGTCAAAGAAGGTCGGCTATCGCTGAACAGCAAAGGTCAGTCTTTGAAAATCTCGTGAAGTTCCACTTCGTAAATGACAGGGGTATACTGGGGCAGGTCATCGACGTTGCGACAGGTTTCGTAGGGGAAGTAGAAACGATATTTGCTGCCTGCGGGCATGAGCTGCAAGCCGTGGAACAGACCCATGAACATGCTGTTGGAAATGACATGGACAATGGGGTCGCGGTGGCCGTAGGTCTGGGTGATAGTGTCGCCAGTGAGGGCGTTGAAACTGCAGAAGTCAAATTTGATGCGCTGACCAGACTTGGCCTTGGGACCGCTGCCCGGGGTGAGGACTTGATAGTAAAAGCCTTGGGGAGACTTTTGAATGTCGGGGTTTTCGGCAGTGAGTTTGTCGAAGTATTCTTTCTGCCGCTGGTCTCCAGTGGCAGCACTGTTTTGGGCGACTTGCTGTTGTTGCTGCTGGAGGAGGAAGGACATGATGCCGCAGGCGGCTTTGAAGGTCTCAGGGTCGAGCGGTTGTTTCTCGCCATTGAGGCTACTCTCAAAGGCTTGACGAATGAGGTCGACATCGAAATTGTAAAAGTCGCTCTTGGCGGTCTCGGCAAGACTCATGCCCATGGCCCAACTGAGAGTGTCCTGCTGGGTGCTGAGGACAACTTTCTGGGGCTGCTGGTTGCAAGAGACTGTGCCAAGGAGGAGCAGAAGGGCGACAAAGGGGATAAGAATTTTTTTCATTGTATCGTTTTATTGTTGTTTATGATGATTGACTGTTATTTTCCACGACCCTGGAAGATAATGCCGACGGTGTAGATGAGGATTTTGATGTCGGTGGCCAGGGACATATTTTCCAAATAAAGGAGGTCATATTTGAGTCGGTCGCACATTTCATCAACACTGGAGGCATAGCCGTACTTGACCTGTCCCCAAGAGGTGATGCCAGGCTTGATGCGCTGGAGGAGAAGATATTCGGGGCAGCGTTTGACAATCTGGTCAATGTAGAACTGGCGCTCGGGGCGGTAGCCCACGATGGACATGGTGCCTTTGAGCACGTTGTAGAACTGGGGTATTTCGTCTAGACGCACCTTGCGCATAAAGCGGCCAAAGGGTGTGATGCGGGGATCATCGTCGCGCGAAAGGGCGGGGCCGCAGGACTCGGCATCGACATACATGCTGCGGAATTTGTGCATCTTGAACGGTTTGCCCATATAGCCAATGCGTTCCTGAGCATAGAAGACGGGGCCGGGGCTAGAGAGTTTGACCAGCAGGGCAGTGATGAGGAAGACGGGCGAAAGGATGATGAGAGCCAGTAGGGAGAGCACCACGTCGGCGATGCGCTTGACGCTGTACTGCCACTCGGGCATAAGGCGGGTGTTGATAGTGATAAGGGGAGAGTGGAAGATGCTGTCCACACGAACCATGCCCAGGATGATGTCACGGGCATCGGGGGTTATCTTGATGATGACCTCGCCGCAGCCGTCCAGCGTGCGAAGGATTTGCTGTATTTGGGCTTGCTCGTTGTCTTCTACGGCAATGATGACCTCTTCAACATGGTGCTGTTCGATGAGGACTTTGATGTCCTCGGTGGTGCCGAGACAGGGCATGATGGCGGAGAGGCGCGTTTCGGCAGCAGAGGCAGTCCCAGGGTCGCAGTCCACTGAGACAAAGCCCACGAAGTTGTTGCCAGAATATTTCTCCTGATTTTCTAAGTCCAGATAGGTCTGATAGGCCTTTTTGTGGCTTCCGATGAGCAGCGTGGGGAAACCTATACGGCGCTGATGGACACTGCGCACGATTTGAGAGGTCTGCACCACACGGAAAGTATAGGTCAGGACCAAGTGGGTAAAGAAGAGGAAGAGGGGGGAGAGATAGTAGTTGCGATAGTTGCCCACTTCGTCGTCGAGCATCAGGGCAAAGAAGATGGCCACCACGCCAATGAGGGTGGCAATGATGGTGTCCTGGGCCTCCTTGAGTCGCGATTTGCGCAGGACATTCTTATAGGTGCCCTGTATAGTATAAAGGACAATCCAACCGGCGGGGATGAGGACGATGCCCCACCAGAAATTGGCATCGGAGAAAATCTGAGTGAGGTCACCGAAAACAAAGTTTTCGAAACCAATTTTCCGGAACACAAACAGCAGGGCCCATGCAATCATGGCACTGAGGGCATCGAAAAAAAGATAACGGAGAGTGACTTGCTTGGCTTTCATTACGAGGGTTAATAGGGCAAAGGAAGATTATTCAAAGTGCTAGTAGGAAATGATTTTTACGTTGTCGATTTTCACGTCGGCGGCTATACCGTCGGCGTTCAAGGCCTGGAAGTAGATGGTGAAGGGGGCGTTGTAGTTAAACTGGCTCCACGTGCGGGTGAGGTTGATGTATATTTTGCGCCAGCCCCTGCCAGTGGTGGGGCGCATGGCCATGACTCCCTTGGAAGTGAGAGCGCCATTGTTGCCCATCTCGAAGCCGAGCATATTCACGTACAGCTCCACGTCGGCCTGGTAGTTGAGTTCAAGATAGACGGTGCTGTTGGGAATGTCAAATTCGTCGTTGATGAAGAAATTAACGGTGGTCACGCTGTCGGGAATGTGCACCAAGCCATAGCCTTGGCCGTTGCAGGCACCGTCGGGGTCGTTGGAAACCCATACCACAGTGCTGTCGAAATGGGAGGTGAAGGAGGTGGGCTCGAAGTAATCCTCGCAGAGGACATTAATCTGGCTGCGAGTCTTATAGTGGGTTTGGAGGTACCACTGCTGCCGTTCATTGTCGAACTTGCCCAGATGGGTGACACTGTCGGCGGCAAGTTTGACATTGTTCAGTTCGACAATGTTATAATAGAAATAATAGATGCGGGAAGTGGACTGACCATTTTGCTTCACCACGGGGTAGATGCGCAGGTATTTCATGGTTTCGTGCCGCAAGACGGGGACAGTGCAGGGCAACTGGAAGGTGCCGAGGTTGGTCTCACTCTGGTCGCCATCGAAGTAGGCGACAAACTGCACGGCGTCAATATCGGAATTGTAAAAACCCGCCTCGGGTGAGGGGGCATTTTGAGCCTGTGGCACCACGTCCATCCGGTCAAGATGGATATAGGCAGGGACAGTGACATCGCCTTTATATTTTTCGCAACCACTGAAAGCCAATGCGGTAAAGAAGATTACCAGCAGCAGGGCAAGGATATTTTTCTTTAAAGTCATATCCTCATTAACGCCCCATTGTTGTTTTTATTATCTTTCGGCGGAAAAAAAGAGGGAAAGTTTGCTGCCATGTCAAGAAAAAATAGTACTTTTGCAGCGTTTTCGTAAGGCTGAGGACAAAGAAACCAAGGCCCGAAAAAAGTCGTTATAATGAAAAGGAACGCAAATAAACAATGAAATATGAAAAAAATAGGAGTTCTGTCGGACACCCATGGAGTGGTGCCCAGTCAGGTGTACACTTTCTTCAAAGACGTGGACGAGATATGGCATGCCGGCGACATGGGACGCGGAGTGCTGGAAGAGCTGCAGCAGTTCAAGCCTCTGCATGCCGTCTACGGCAACATGGATGATTATGAGCTGCGCTACAAGGTGATGGGCACCGACATATTCCACTGCGAAGGGCTGAAGGTAATCATGACCCATATCGGCGGCTGGCCGGGACACTACCCAGCCCCTATGCTACAGGTACTCAAGAGTGAGAAGCCAGACATCTTTGTCTGCGGCCACAGCCATATACTGAAAGTGATGTGGGACAAAGAGCTGAACCTGCTCCATATCAACCCCGGGGCCGCCGGCCGCCAAGGGTTCCAGAAAGTGGACACCCTGGTACGTTTCACCATCGACGGTACCCCCAAGGACATGGAGATACTCGACTTCCCCAAATACTTCAACGATTGACCCCTGCCAGACAACACACTAGGTGAGGCAATTAGAAAACTTGGCATTCAAAATGCAGAAAGTGAAGGAAAGGGGTGCGGCTAGCAGGAAAGAGATCAGAGTCTACTCCTGGGTGCGGAAGGCTTCGCGAGCGGCCCACTCCCCTTCGGGAATCTCTAGAGCGGTGCGAATCATTTCGTCGGGCGAGATGTCGTGATGGATGCAGTGGCGCTCATGCCGGCGAATGGAGTGGGGATATTTCTCATAGAGAGCGGAATAATCAGGGTCGAGGCCACGCAATTTGTGAATATTATTGTACTGCCGGCGATATTTCTGCTTGCGCCAAAGGTGTCCGTAATCGGTCTTGAACCAGACAAACCAGATAGAGAGAATGGACCAGACAACTCCCGAGCCGCCAATGAGGATGCGAATAAACATCGTTTGGTCCATATTGAGGGCCACGAAGACCAAAATATAGCCCAAGGCCATAAGCAAGAAATAGGTCAGGGTGATAAGGGTGATTTTAGCGGAGAGCTTCATTGACTTGGTCTTACTTTTATCTTAAGGATTTGAAACGAAGGCTGGCCTAGGGAGGAGAAATAGTGGCTATGATGCGTTAAAGGTCAATCTCCTTCATAAGATTTTCGTTGACTTCGAGCGGAGAGTATTTCTCGGCATTGTGGCATTTGACATTGGCCGCCTTGGCACAGACACAACCGCCCCCTTTGCCGGTATAGGGATCCATGCTGCTGCAATGGCGCTTGAATTCGCCATTCTTCTTGAAAATCATCTTTACGCCCAATCCTGCCATGAGGAGGGCGACCGCGCCGAAGGCGAAAAGGAGGGTGATGATGAGCGTTTTCATAGCAAAATGTGTTTAGCGACAAAAAAAGCCGCAATCTCTTGCGGCTCTTGTTTTGCTCCCCAAGCAGGACTTGAA